>DAIPLF010000084.1:0-7497 GCA_036769375.1 Candidatus Aminicenantota bacterium
ACGACACCGACCATGGTCATGACGGGTGAAGCCGACCTCAGGACACCGATCAGCCAAAGCGAGGAATTCTATCGGGCGTTGAAGACGCTCAGAAAAGACACGCTTCTCGTCCGCATGCCCGAGGAATATCATGGGTGGAGGCGGCCGTCGCATCGCCTCCTCCAGCAGCTCTATCTTGTGGCCTGGTTCGAGAAATACCGCACGAAGGCTCAGGAGCCCGAGAATAAGTAGGACGTTCCTCGGCTCAAGCCGGCGATCCAAAGGAGGGTCCAGATGGACAAGAAACACTTCTCCAGAACGGTTGTCATTTTGGCCCTGGTTCTGCTGATCTCCGTCTCCGCCTCATTCGCTCAGCGGACGGGATACAGCAAAGACGAATTCATGCGGCGCCGGGCGGCGCTCATGGAAAAGGCGGGCGACGGCCTGATCCTCCTCTTCGGCGAGTCGATGCCCCATCCCGGAGCCCATTTCCACCAGGATAACGATTTCTATTACTTGACCGGTGTGGAAGACCCGGGGGCGGCCCTGGTTTTGGTGCCGAGAACAAAAGAGTCCTATCTTTTCCTTCCCCAGCAGACGCCCCGCGAAGAGCTTATGGGCGGCGCAAACCTGCTCAAGGCAGCCCAAGCCAAGGAGAAGACCGGATTCACCGAGATCCACCAAGTGAGCTTCTTCGATGAATTCATCGGCCGGAGTTTGTCCAGGGCAGGCCTGACCCTGCACCTCCGGCTTTCGCCCGCCGACACCATCGACAACGCCCGCTATGAAACTCTGATCTTCTCGGCCCGGCAGGCGCGGCTCCACTACAACGACCAGATCTCCCTGGACAGCTACCGCATCCTCAAGCTCAAGGAGCGCTTCCCCGCCGCCGTGTTCAAAGACATCGTTCCGGCGATCGACGCTCTGCGCGTGATCAAGAGTCCTGAGGAGATCGAAATCATGAGACGGAACGGCCGCATCTCGGCCGAGGGGGTGAAACAGGCCATGCTGGCCACCCATCCCGGCGGGTACGAATACGAGGTCGAAGCCGCGGCCATGCACGCCGTCCTGAAAAACGGAGCCACGGGCGCCGCCTATCCGCCGATCGTCGGCTCCGGTCCCAACACCTGCATCCTGCACTATGAAAAGAACGACCGCCGGATAGAGGACGGGGACCTCGTCCTGATGGATTTCGGAGGGCTCCTGGATTACATGTGCATGGACATCTCGCGGACCTGGCCGGCGTCCGGCAAGTTCACCAAGGAGCAGAGAGAAGTCTACGAGATCGCTCTCGAAGTCCAGAAGGCCTGTATCGAAGCCTACCGCCCAGGGGTGACCAACGAGGAAGTCCAGAAGCATGTGGCGGAGGTCATGAAGAAGAAGGGGCTTGACCCCAGGGGACAGCAAGGCGGATTCGGGCACTATGTTGGTCTCTGCACCCACGATGTCGGTCCCCGGCCGGAAAAGCTCCAGGAAGGAATGGTCTTCGCCATCGAGCCCGGCCTCTATTATCCTGAAAAGAATATCGGCGTCCGTATCGAAGACACCGTTCTCATCACCAAGGATGGCTGCGAAGTGCTGACCAAGGATGTCCCCAAAGAGATCGAAGACGTCGAGAAGTTCCTTGGCCAGCGCGGTCTTCCAGCGAGCCCGGAAGAAAAGAAGGCGGAAGCAAGCTCAAAACCTTCTAAAGCGGCGGCGCGCAAGGCAAAGAGGAAGAAATGACGGCCTGGGGGAAGGCACGGGAGCTCCGGCCCGCGTTTTCGCCACCTTTTGATGGCGCGGGCAAATCAAAGCCTGAGCAGGAGCATCGCCCATGAAAAGACAATCCGTTTTCCTTATCATCCTCACCGCGGCGCTGGCGCTTCTGAATGCAGGAGCTGAGCCGAACACGAATGTCTGGATAAAGACCGGCCTGGGCAACATCAAAGTCGAGATCTATGAGCGGCAAGCGCCCGTCACGGCGGCCAATTTCCTGCGGTATGTCGATGCCGGCTTCTTCAAGGAAGCTTCCTTCTATCGAGTCGTCAGGCTGGACAACCAACCGGATAACCTCGTTAAGATCGAGGTCATCCAAGGAGGACTCAGATTCGGGGACGGAGAAAGCCCGTTCCCGCCCGTGGAACACGAGACGACCGTCAAGACGGGCGTCCTCCACAAAGAGGGAGTCATCTCCATGGCCAGGAACGCCCCCGGGTCGGCCACTTCGGAATTCTTCATCTGTGTCGGCGACCAGCCGGAGCTTGACTTCGGAGGCAAACGGAACCCGGACGGCCAGGGATTTGCCGCCTTCGGCCGGGTGGTTGAGGGGATGGAAATCGTCCGGAAAATCCAGCAGCAGCCGGATGAAGGGCAGATCCTCAAAAAGAAGGTCATCATCCTGGACATCCAGCGGATCCGTTAGCCCGCCATGACCTGCGGAGAGCAGAAAACCGCCGGTTTTGTTATAATATTTTCAGGTGGCCATGGCCCAAAAAAAGTCCGGATCAGTCACTCTGCTGAGCGCTCAGGCCCCGGCCGAACCATCATCGCTGTCGCCTGAAACCTGCCGAGCGGAGCCGCCGGCCCCTTCAGACGCCGAGCTTCTTGACGCTTACTCCCGGGCGGTCACCGCGGTCGTGGAGCGCGTTGGTCCGGCCGTCGTCAGCATCCACGTCGGGGAGGGGAGAAGGTCGGCGGAATTCGAACCCGCTGGGGCCGGCTCGGGCGTGGTCATCACCCCGGATGGATACATCCTGACAAACAGCCATGTCGTGGCCAACGCCCGCCAGATCAGGGCCCTTTTCATCGACGGGCAGAAGCTGGCGGCTACGCTCGTCGGCCGGGACCCCTCGACGGACCTGGCCGTCATCCGTGTTTCGGCTTCGGGCATGGGATACGCCTCCCTGATCGATTCCTCCGACCTTCGGGTGGGGCAATTGGTCATTGCCGTGGGAAATCCCTTCGGGTTTCAGTCGTCGGTTTCCACGGGTGTTATCAGCTCTCTCGGACGGGCCCTGAGGGGCCAGGACGGGCGGCTCATCGAGAACATCATCCAGCATACGGCTCCCCTCAATCCGGGGAATTCCGGAGGTCCTCTGCTCGACTCCAAGGGTCGCGTCATCGGGATCAACACGGCCATAATCGCTCAGGCCCAGGGGATCGGGTTCGCCGTCCCGGCGAGCACCGCCCGGTCGGTCGTCCCCCAGCTCCTGGCCATGGGCCGGGTGGAGCGAAGTTACCTCGGTGTCATCGGGTTTCGCCGCCAGCTCGACCGCCGGCTTGTCCGGTTCCACGACCTCAAGAGCGACCACGGGGTCGAAGTTGCTTCTCTCGAACCGTCGGGCCCCGCCCGGAGAGCGGGAATTCAGACGGGCGACATCATCCTCTCGATCAATGACGAAAACATGACCAGCCCGGACGACCTGTTCCGCTTCCTCTCCGAGTGGCCGGTCGGCCGGGGCCTGACCGTCAGCCTGCTCCGGCGGAAGAACCGGCTCGACCTTGAACTCGTCCCGGGCGCGGCGGCCACCCGGGAATAAGGCTCTTCGGGCCGCGCTCCAGCCCCTCTTGACAAGACCCTCTCCTTTGTCCATCATAAAACTATGAAAACTCAAAGAGTTTTTAGAGTACCCAGACCGCCGTCCCGGACAGACGACCCGACCCGGGCCCGCATCCTCGAGGCCGCCCGGGACCAGTTCCTGCGGCTCGGTTTCAGCCCCGTCACAACGGACGACATCGCCTCGGCCGCCGGTGTCAGCAAGGCGACGCTCTACCGCGCCTTCCCCGGAAAGGAGCAGCTCTTCCGGGAGGTCATCCTGGGACAGCTCCTCGAGATCGAGACCGGGATCGACTCCCTGATCAGCGCCAGGGATCGAGACTTTGTCAGCAAGCTGGCGGCGATCCTCTCCTTCATGGGCTTGGAACTCTCCAAGCTCAGCGGCCTGGTGACGGTCGACATGCAGAGGAACGCCCCTGCGGTCTGGAAAGAGTTCGAGGCCTTCCGGCGCCAGAGGGTCTTCGCCAAGCTGAAGCGGATCCTCGAGGAAGGACGGGCGTCCGGGGTTTTCCGCAGCGATATCCACCAGGATTTTCTGATCCTGCTGTATGCCACGATCATTCAGGAAGTCATGAACCCGGCCACCCTTGTGCCGTTCTCGCTGTCATTCGGGGAGGCCTTCCAGATCATCATTACGATATTGCTGGAGGGTGCCCTGACCGAAAAGGCGAGGTCCCGCTATCTTTCGAGAGCGGCCGGGATAAGAGCCAAAAAGCAAAGGAGCCGGAGATGAGCCGGAAGAAATGGAAGTCGGGTAGCTGGGTGGCGGCAGGCGCTGCCGCTGCTGTGATTCTGCTTTTGGATTGCCGCGGGCAGAGAGAAGGCGGGCCGATCAGCGCGTCGGGGACGATCGAGGCCGTTGAGGTCAGCGTCGCCGCCAAGACCACCGGTCAGGTCGAGAAGATCCTCGTCGAGGAGGGATCCCGGGCGCAGGTCGGCGACGAGCTGGCGGTCATCGACAGCGACAGGCTCGCCATCCAGCTCCGGCAGGCGGACGCGGGTGTTGACCTGGCCAGATCGCAGCTCAACCTTCTTCTCAAGGGAGCCAGGATAGAGGACATCCGCCAGACCGAGGAGGCCGCCAAGCAGGCCGAGGCCGGCCTTTTCCTGGCCGGCGAGGACCTTAAGCGCATCCGCACCTTGTTCGAAAAAGAAAGCGCCACCGCCAAGATGAAGGAGGACGCCGAAGCGCGTTACCAAGTGGCCCTGGCTCAACGTGAGGCCGCGCGGCAGGCTCTGCTCAAAGTCAGGAAGCTCTTCAGGCCGGAGGAGGTCGGAGCCGCCCAAGCGCGCCTCGCCCAGGCCGAGGCAGGCCGGGATCTTCTCCAAAAAACGATCGCCGACGCCACGATCATCTCGCCTGTCACCGGGGTCGTTACTCATAAGGCGGTTGAGCCCGGTGAATTCGTCGGGCCCGGCACGCCTCTCCTGACCATCGCCGACCTGGATAACGTCCGCCTGAATATCTATGTCACCGAAGTTGAGCTCGGCCGGGTGAGCCTGGGCCAGCGGGCCGAAATCCGAATTGACTCTCATCCGGAGCGCAGCCTCAACGGCACGGTGATCTTCATATCTCCTGAAGCCGAATTCACACCCAAGAATGTCCAGACCAAAGAGGAACGGGTGAAGCTCGTCTATCGGGTCAAGATCGAGATCGGCAACCCGGAAGGCATCCTCAAGCCGGGCATGCCGGCCGACGCCCTGATCATGACCGGGTCTCGAAGCCTGGAATAGGGAAGAGGGATGACCTCAGCCGTTGTCGAGGCCGAAGGCCTGTCCAAGTCCTTTGGACCGCTTGAGGCCGTGACCGCATTCAGCCTGACCTTGAGCAGAGGAGAGATGCTCTGCCTCGTCGGCCCCGACGGGGCCGGCAAGACAACGGCTGTGCGCATGTTGAGCGGGATCGTCCGGCCGACTTCAGGGACCGCCCGGCTCTTCGGCTACGACCTCGTCCGGGAAAACGACAAGATCAAAAAGCACATCGGCTACATGTCCCAGAGGTTCACTCTCTATGGCGACCTGACGGTCGATGAGAATATCGAGTTCTTCGCCGAGATCCATCAGATCAGACGGTTTCAGGAGCGGCGGGAAGAACTCCTGGCCTTCACCCGGCTCCAACCCTTCCGGGGGCGGCTGGCCGAAAAACTCTCCGGCGGGATGAAGCAGAAGCTGTCCCTGGCCTGTACGCTTGTCCACACGCCCGACCTCCTCCTTCTCGACGAGCCGACCACGGGCGTCGATGTGGTCTCCCGCCGCGAGTTTTGGACGATCCTACGTGACCTTTTGCAGACTGGGATCACGATCCTCATGACGACACCGTACATGGACGAGGCCGAGCGGGGAACAAGGGTCGCTCTGATGGACCACGGCTCGATCGTGGTCATCGATACGCCGGCCAAAGTCAGGGACCTGATGAAAGACCCGATCATCGAGGTTATCAGCCAAGACCCCAGGCGGGCGGCGGCCGCAGTCAAAGACCTTCCCGAAGTGCTGGACATCCAGGCCTTCGGGGACAAACTCCATCTGGTCATGCGCGACCTTGACAGGGGAGTCGCGGCCGTGGAACGCCGGCTGGACGAGAGGGGGATAAAGATCGAGAGATGGCGGCCGGTCCCTCCTTCCCTCGAGAACGTGTTCATCTCCATGACCCGAGCTAAAGGGAGCGAGCCGTGAGCGACACTTCCATTGAGGTCTCCGGCCTGACCAAGAAATTCGGGGATTTTGTGGCCGTCAGCTCGGTCAGTTTTAAGGTGGCCAAAGGCGAGATCTTCGGCTTCCTCGGAGCCAACGGGGCCGGGAAATCCACCACGATCCGCATGCTTTGCGGGCTCCTCAGCCCGACCTCCGGAGATGCGGTCGTCGGAGGGTACTCGGTCGGCGACCAGCCGGAAAAGGTCAAAGAGCGGATCGGCTATATGTCCCAGAGATTCTCCCTTTACGAGGATTTGACCGTCGTGGAGAACATCCGCTTTTTCGCCGGCATCTATGGGCTCGACCGGAGCCGGCTGAGAAGGCGCCTGCCTTGGGTTCTAGAAATGGCCGGCCTCAGGGGGAGGGAGAATTCGTTGACCAGCGAGTTGGCCGGCGGCTGGAAACAGCGCCTGGCCCTCGGCTGCGCGCTTCTCCATGAACCCGAAATCGTCTTCCTGGATGAGCCAACCGGCGGCGTCGACCCGGTCTCGCGCCGCCGTTTCTGGGACTTGATCTCTGATCTTTCCGTCCGCGGCGCCACGATCTTCGTAACCACTCATTACCTGGACGAGGCGGAATACTGCCACCGCATCATGCTGATGCATGCCGGAGAGATCATCGCCGGAGGGAGCCCCCGGGAGCTCAAGGACAGGTATGGTCTGACAACCCTGGAGGATGTTTTCCTCCATCTGATCGAAGAGAGAGTCCGGGAGGGGCCTGAACCCGGGGGCAACAGCGAGGTCCCGCGTGAATCTTGAACGGATCAGACCTGTCGTAAAGAAGGAATTCCGGCAGATCGCCCGTGACAAAAGATCCCTGATGCTGCTGCTCGTCCTTCCCGCCTTCCTCCTGATCATGTACGGATACGCTCTGAACTTCGATGTCAAGCACCTCGCCCTGGCCGTCCTTGACCAGGAGAAGAGTCAGCGCAGCCGTGATTTCCTGGACCGTTTCCTGAACACAGAGTACTTTGACCTCAGGTTCAACTTGGACAATATGAGACAGATCGATGAGCTCATGGGAAAAGGGAAGATCCAGTTGGCCTTGGTGATCCCCCGGGATTTTTCCCGGACTCTTTTGGCCGGAGAGGAATCTCCGGTCCAGGTCATAATCGACGGCGAAGACACGGGAATTGCCGGCACCGCCATCGGCTATGTCAGCGCCATCGCCCAAAGCTACTCCACTCGCCTTGTTATTGACGCTATGAAGAGGGCGGGCCGGAGGGATTTCGCGCTCCCCGTGGACTATCATCCTCGCGTCTGGTTCAACCCCGAGCTCCGGAGCGCCCT
>DAIPLF010000443.1:0-2079 GCA_036769375.1 Candidatus Aminicenantota bacterium
AAAAATCACCCCCTGATTCAACCCCGGCGGCTATTCCCTTTTTGGCCCCCCGGCCCCACCATGAGCCCCTGAGGCTACATCTATGGGCAAACCGCCGAAAACGTCCGGGAAAAGGCCGCCTTCAAGGAAGAGGGACTCGCCGATACGGAACGCGGCTCCGAGTGCGGAGGAGTGGAAGGAGATCGTCCCCGCTCCGTCCGAGGAAGCCCTGCGCGAGAGTGAAGAGAAATATCGCACCGTCGTCAACAGCGCCAACGATGGGATCGCCATCATTCAAGACCGGGTCATTCAGTTCGCCAACCCTCGCCTGGCGGAGATGGCAGGATACACGCAGGAAGAGATCACGGGCCGCCCTTTCACGGACTTCCTGCGTCGTGAAGAGCTCCAAGGGGTGCAAGGATTCTACGCCGGCCGGATGAATGGCCGGGACGTCCCCTCTAAGTACGAACTGCTTCTCCACAAAAAGAACGGCGACGGTCTTTTTGTGGAAGTCAACAGCAGCGTCGTCCCCTACCGGAACAGGCCGGCGGTCCTGATCATCATCCGTGATACCACCGAGAGAAAGCGGACGGAAAAGCTCAAGGAGTCGATCTTCCGCATCTCGGAGGCCGCCATTTCTTTGGACAGTATGGGAGAGCTTTTCCGATCGATCCACCAGGTCATCTCCGACCTGATGCCCGCCGGCAACTTCTACATCGCTCTCTACGACCAGAGTACGGACCTCCTGAGTTTCCCCTATTTCGTGGATGAGTTCGACCTTCCCCCCGGCCCGAAGAAGCCGGGTCGCGGCCTAACTGAATATGTTCTGAGGACGGGCAAGCCTCTCCTCGCCTCGCCGGAGGTCTTTGCTGAACTCGAGAGACGCGGAGAAGTGAAGTCCATGGGTGCGCCGTCCATCGACTGGCTGGGCGTTCCGCTGAACATAGACGGCCACACCATCGGGGTTCTTGTCGTCCAGACTTACGGGGAAGGCGTGCGCTACGGAGAAGAGGAAAAGAACATCCTCAAGTTCGTTTCCGACCAGGTGGCGATGACCGTCCATCGGAAAAAAGTGGAGGCGCAGATCAAAGCCCAGCTCCAGGAAAAGGACGTCCTCCTCAAAGAGGTCCACCACCGGGTCAAAAACAATATGCAGGTCATCTCCTCACTCCTCAATCTCCAGTCCCGCCGCGTCAAAGACCCTGCCGTCTTCGAGATGTTCAAGGAATCCCAGCGCCGCATCCGCTCCATGGCCCTCATCCACGAGCGCCTGTACCAGTCCTCCGACCTCTCCCGCATCGAGTTTTCCCAATACCTCCGCAACCTCACCACGCACCTCTTCCATTCCTATCAGGTCGACGCTTCCCGGGTTCAGCTGAAGCTCGAAGCCGAGGAAGTCCATCTGAACATCAACACGGCCATCCCCTGCGGCCTGATCGTCAACGAGCTTGTCTCGAACGCGCTGAAGCACGGATTTCCGGAGGGCCGGAAAGGCGAGCTGGAAATCGGCCTCAGCGCCGTGCCGGAGGACGGCTACGTGCTGAAAATCAAGAACGACGGGGTGGGGTTCCCGGAGGGGCTGGACTTCCGCAAGACGGAAACTCTGGGCATGCAGATTATCAATACCCTGGTCGAACAGATCGGGGGCAGGCTGGAGCTCAGCCGTGAAAAGGGCACGGCCTTCCGGCTCGAATTCAACGAGCTCCCCGAGAAAAAGAACGGCTAGGGATGGATAAGATCCGCATCCTGATCGTCGAGGACGAAAGCCTGGTGGCCCGGGATATCGAGAACATGGCGGTCAGCCAGGGCTACGAGGTCTGCGGGATCGCCTCCAGCGGCGACCAATGCTTGGAGATGGCCGCCAAGCACCAGCCCGACATCATCCTGATGGATGTCATCATTAAAGGCTCCCTCGACGGGATCTCCGTCGCCGAAAAAATCTGGGACTCCCGCCGGATCCCGGTCATCTACGTCACCGCCTTTGCCGACGAACTTACCCTCAAGCGGGCCAAGATCACCGAGGCCTTCGGCTACATACTCAAGCCGTTCGATGAGCGCGAGCTCAAGATCGCCATCGAGATGGCCTACTTCAAGTCGCGC
>DAIPLF010000444.1:0-2072 GCA_036769375.1 Candidatus Aminicenantota bacterium
CAGAGAGGAGGTTCAATGAAAGAGACACTTGAGATTCGCTGGCACGGACGCGCCGGCCAAGGCGTCGTCACGGCGGCCGTGACGCTGGCGGATGTCCTCTCCTCGGAAAAGGGGAAACATGTTCAGGCCTTCCCCGAGTTCGGCGCCGAGAAGAGAGGGGCACCAATCCTGGCATTCAACCGTATCAGTCAAAGGCCGATCCGCAGTCATAGTCAGGTTTATTATCCCGACATCGTAGTGGTCACCGACCCGAGCCTCCTCGGGCTGGTGGACATCAGCGAAGGGGCCAAGGAGGACACCATTTTTCTGATGAACACGACCTTCGACGTGGCCCTGGTCCGCGAACGCCTGAACCTGGGAAAAAGGAAGATCTACGCCCTCGATGCCTACAGCATCGCCCGGGACGAGCTCGGACGGGCCATCCCCAACGTCCCCATGGTCGCCGCCTTGATCAAGATCCTCAACCTGATGGACCTGGACAAATTCCGGGAGAACATCAAGATCTCCCTGGCCAAAAAACTGCGGGCCGAGGTGGTCGAGATGAACCTGAGGACCATCAACAGAGCCTTCAAGGAGGTCAAAGAAGGATGAAAAAAGAAACCTGGAAAGAGCTCCCGATAGGTACGGTTAACATCCATGCGGGGAACTCTGTCTCTAACCTCACCGGGACCTGGCGCTCCGGCCGGAGGCCCGAGTTCATCGAGAAGAACTGCATCCAGTGCTTCTTCTGCTGGCTCTACTGTCCCCATTTCGCCGTCCGGGTCGAAGAGGGGAAGGTCACGGGCTTCAAGTACGAATACTGCACGGGCTGCGGCCTCTGCGCCGAGGAGTGCCCGACCAAAGAGAAAGCCATCGTCATGGTGAAAGAAGAGATCCAGCTGGCCGAAGGGAGGAAAAAATGAAGACGACGAAGATCCTCAACGGCAACCAGACCATCGCCGAGGCGGCCCGGCAGATCGACCCCGACGTCATCGCCGCCTACCCGATCACCCCGTCGACCGCCATAGTCGAGACCATTGCGTCCTTTCGGGCTGACGGCCTGATAACCGGAGAGTTCGTCTGTCCTGAGAGCGAGCACAGCGCCATGAGCATCTGCATCGGGGCGGCTTCGGCCGGCGGTCGCGTTATGACGGCGACCTGTTCCCAAGGCCTGGCGCTGATGTGGGAAATGCTCTACATCGCCGCTGGGTTGAGGCTCCCCATCGTCGCCGCCATCGCCAACCGCGCGCTGAGCGCTCCGATCAACATCCACGGCGACCACAGCGACACCATGGGCGCCCGGGATTCCGGCTGGATCCAGATCTACAGTGAGAACTGCCAGGAAGCCTACGACAATTTCATCCAGGCCTTCCGGATCGGCGAGCACCCCGATGTGCTGACCCCCGTCCTGGTCGGGCTCGACGGGTTCATCATCAGCCATTCTTCGGAGGTCGTCCAGGTGGAGGACGATGCCGCGGTCAAGAAATTCATCGGCGGGTTTAAGCCCCCCTTTCCGCTGCTCGACACCAGCCGGAAATTCTCGGTGGGCCCGATCGATTTCACCGATTATTATTTCGAGCACAAGAGAAGCCAGATCGAGGGCATCGAGAACTCTCCCCGGGTGATCGAGGAAGTCGGGAAGGAATTCGGCCGGACCTTCGGCCGGACCTACGGTTTCTTCGAAGAGTACAGGACCGATGATGCCGAGCTCTGCATCGTGGTCATGAGCTCGGCCGCAGGAACGGGCAAAGACGCTATCGACGAGCTCCGGGCCGAAGGAAAGAAGATCGGCCTGCTCAAACCGCGCGTCTTTCGGCCTTTCCCCCACCAACAAATCGCCGAGGCCCTGAAAAAAATGACGGCCGTCGCGGTTCTGGACCGCTCGTCCGCTCCGGGCGCCTTCGGCGCTCCGCTCTTCACCGAAATTCGCTCGGCCCTTTACGACTACGAAAAGCGCCCCAAGATGGTCAACTACGTGTACGGGCTGGGCGGCCGTGACATCAAGGTCGAGCACTTCAAGGAAGTCAGCGAAAAGCTTGAGCGGATCGCCGACACCGGCAAGGTAGACGAGATGCTCGGCTACCTCAACCTGA
>DAIPLF010000445.1:0-2069 GCA_036769375.1 Candidatus Aminicenantota bacterium
GCGGCACGCTGTCGTACTTCGCGGTTTCGGGGTCCTGCACTATGACCAAGCCTTGTTGGGCTTTGATGGCCCTGGCCCCGTCAGCCCCGTCACTTCCGGCGCCCGAAAGGACGATGGCGATCGCCCGCTCCTTGACGTCCTCCGCCAGGGACCGGAAGAAGATATCGATGCTGTGCGATACGCTGGGGTGTTTCGGTTGTTCCTCCAGACTTAGCCTGCGGTCGGAGATGGTCATGATCTTGCCCGGGGGAATAACGTAGATATGGTCCGGCTGAACCCGGGTGCCCTTGCGGCGGCTATACAAGGGCTCTTGCGCCAATTTTGCCACACCCTATCGTCAGAAATGATAAAATGCTGGGTGATCGGATGTCAAGTTGAGCAAAAAATATCGATAGGCGGGCCGGGATCGTCTTCTCGGCTCAGGTCGAGGTTCAGGTCGCTCAGCGCCAGGCGCTTCAGGGCTCCGCCCGGCGGGGCGACTATACCAATACGCAGCGCTTTATGTCCATGAGTGCGAGGGACAATCCCCGGCCCTATTTTTGCCATTTTGTGGCAGGAAGAGTTTCCTTTTTCACCGGCGGTGAGAACAAGAGGAAATAGCGGCCGAGGGCCCGGGATCAGTAACTCTTACCGTCTTTTTCTCCAATAATAACCGCCCCCTCCGAAAAAGAGGACCAATACGACAATAATGATGATGAGAGTCGTTGTGCTCATGATGATATTCTCCTTCTACTTCACGGCCTTTTTGACCGCGCGCTTCACATCCTTGACCGCGCCTTTGATTTGGCCTTTGAGTTCATCCCTCTCCCCCTCCCGCTTGAGCTTCTCGTTGCCCGTCAAGTCCCCGACGGCTTGTTTGACCTTGCCCTTGCTCTTGTCAATCATCTCGCCCATGTTCTACCTCCTATCGGTCGTTGTTTCCTGTCGCAATTTTTACCGGAGAATCACTCGATAATCCTTGCGACTCACCTTACCCATTGCAGTTTCCGTGCCAAAGTATCCGCTTCACAAAATTCATATTTTATGGAAAAAAGGCGGATTTATTGATGAAAATGCGTCCGAAGCATCGGTTGAGGCAAATATACATTGGATTACAGAATAGATTGTCCTGGGAAATAGCACTTTTCTAATCCGGCAGGATTTTGCCAACGGCTTGAATTCCTTGCCTTTTCGAATTTTTTCTCTTTACATTGAGGCGCGGTGTCATTCTGGGCGTTGAAATACTTCCCCCAACCCTCCGATAAAAAATGGGCCGTCGTTTATGGAACATGGTGCGGGACATCGCGCGACGCCGGACACACCAAGCCGGAAAGAAGCTTCCGGAAAACGCGTAGCTTTTCAGCTAAATATGAGCCGGCCTGCGGGATAAACCTTCCGGATCATCTCCGCCCAGCCCTTGGAGGCGACGCGCTTTGGCTCCTCCTCGCTCATCATCAGAGCCGGAGTTACGAGGCTCTCCTTCCTGACTTTCCCCCGATGGGTGTTGGCGTAGAGGCCATAATAGCGGACCATGACCTGGCCCTTGTCGGGGAGGTCACCCGCGCAATCAACTCCAGATAATCCATCGCCTCTAGCTCTTTGGCCTCTTTCCCATACCGGTAGTACACCTGTCCTTGTTTTTCATCGAGGGAGAGGCGCTCCGACCTCAGGATCGGGCCCTCTCGCAGGGCGAAGGGCGCGTCTCTCGCCTTCGAGGACAGGCATCGAACCCTCCTGGCCTCGATCCGGACGACCGGCAAGCGTACGGCTCAGGTCTGTCGTTCGTCGTCCTCATGGCGATCCGCGTCGGAATCCTGTTCGGACCGCCCGGACCCAAGGCTAATTCAAATCCTGTTCGATCCTCCGCTTTTCCAGGTCGAACCGGTCCCCAATGGCTTGAATCTCCTCTCCGCTCATGGACTCTCTGGCGCTCTTGAAGACCGTGGTCTCCTCTTCCTCGATGTGATGCTCCACGATCTCCTTGAAAACGCTCAGTTTCGCCCCCCAGCGCTCCTCTTCCTTCGGCAGCTCCGAGAGCTCTGCGAAGACCATCTCGGCCACGTGATGCTCCTCGATGGCCTCCAGGGCCG
>DAIPLF010000085.1:0-7441 GCA_036769375.1 Candidatus Aminicenantota bacterium
GTGAAATAGTCGACATCCGTTTTTTTGACGTAGGCCTTGCGCTCCTCGAAATCGAGCTTTTCTACGAAATACTGCTCGCCTTCACACAGATAGATGGCCTTGGGGTGGAGCGTGGTCAGGGCTGAAGTGAAATCGACCTCGGCGATGACCTTGGTCTCATCCGTTGCGTCCACGACCACGAAATTGTCCGAGCTGATGCTGCGCAGGCTGACGCCGTCTGCGGGATAGACGTCCGATGTCCAGTACCACTTCTCCTGCGAATGGTGGAGGAGCTTCTCCTCCTCCAGGAACTTGAGCACGCCGGAGATATCCAGCTTGCCGAAGGTCTCGCCGTCGCCGAAGGGAAGCTCGAAGGCGGCGCACTCGACGTGGCTGACCAGAATGGAGAGGTTGTCGGGGTTGATGAGGGCTTTCTCCGGGCTCTTGGTGAAGAAATAATCGGGGTGGTTGACGATGAATTGGTCGAGAGGCGAGCTCGAGGCGACCAGGACGGCCGCCGATTTCCCGGTTTTCCGGCCGGCCCGTCCCGCCCTCTGCCAGGTGCTGGCGATCGTCCCCGGGTAGCCGGCCAGCACGGCCACGTCAAGGCTCCCGATGTCGATGCCCAGCTCCAGCGCGTTCGTGGAGACGACCCCCAGGATCTTTCCTTCCCTCAGGCCCTTCTCGATCTCCCGCCGCTTGAGGGGAAGATAGCCCCCCCTGTATCCGCGGACGAGTCCTTCGTTCTGGATGGCGGTTTCGATATCTTCTTTCAGATAAGTGAGGAGGACCTCGGTGTTGAGGCGGCTCTGGGCGAAGACGATCGTCTGGAGCTTGTTCCGCAAGAAGATTCCGGCCACGCGCCTGGCTTCGTTGATGTAGGACCGGCGGATCCCCAGGAACTTGTTGACGACCGGCGGGGTGTAGAAAATGAAGAACTTCTCGCCCCGGGGTGCGCCGTTGTCGTCGATCAGGACGACGGGCTCCTCGATCATCCGCTCGGCCACCTCCACCGGGTTGGCGATGGTCGCCGTGCAGAGGATGAACTGGGGGTTCGCTCCATAGAACTGGGCGACCCTCTTCAGCCTCCTCAAGACGTTGGCCAGGTGGCTGCCGAAGATCCCGCGATAATTATGCAGCTCGTCAACGACGATGTATTTGAGGTTTTTGAAGAGGTTGATCCACTTGGTGTGGTGCGGCAGGATCCCGGTGTGGAGCATGTCCGGGTTGGTGAGGATGATCTGGCCGATCGACCGGATGGCCTTGCGCGCATCCTGGGGGGTATCCCCGTCATACGTGTGGATCCGGACGCCCTCGGGGAGAAGCCCGATCACCTCGTCGAGCTCGGCCCTCTGGTCCTGGGCGAGGGCCTTGGTCGGAAAGAGGTAGATGGCCCGGCTGGCCGGGTCGCCCATGATGGCATTCAGCACAGGCAAGTTATAGCAGAGGGTTTTTCCCGAGGCCGTGGGAGTGACGACGACGATGTGGCCTCCGCCCTGGAGAATTTCCCAAGACGTCCTCTGATGAGAATACAGCTTCTGATAGCCCTTCTGCTTGAGAGCGGAAAGAAGACCAGGGTGGACGCCGGGCGGGTACTCGGCGAAGCGGCCTTCCTGGGCAGGGATGTGCTTGACCGCCGTGATGGAGTCCTCCCTAAGCCCCATCTCCTGGAGGTCCTGCAAAGACTTGAGGAGGCTTTCTTCTCGCGTCATAACAAAACCTCAAACCATCCTACATGATTGAATTCAGCGGGTCAATTTCTTGAATGGGGTCCTGTCACGGCGCGTCCCCGTCCGTCCTCGCCAAAGACCCGCCCACCCGCCACCATCGGCTGCGGGCGGGCGGGGACTAGCGCCGTGCCACCCCTTCCACATTTTCCCTAAAATCACGGAAATAGAGATGCCCGGTGCTTAAATGCTTGTCAGGGTGGCCTTGCGCTTCCTTGTGAATCGGGCGCTCAAACGCTAGAATAGTGTCATGCTCGAACAGATTCGCGTCAAGAAAGCGGCGCAGCATAATCTTAAGCGGATCGACGTCGACCTGCCCCGCAACAAGCTGATCGTCGTGACCGGGCCCAGCGGGTCGGGGAAGAGCTCCCTGGCCTTCGACACCCTGTACGCAGAGGGGCAGCGCCGCTACATCGAATGCTTGTCCGCTTATGCCCGCCAATATATCGAGCAGATGGAGAAGCCCGAGATCGAGTCGATCGAGGGCCTGTCGCCGTCCATTTCCATCGACCAGAAAACGATCTCTTCCAACCCCCGCTCCACCGTCGGGACCGTAACCGAGATCCACGACCTGCTGCGTCTGCTGTACGCCCGTGTCGGGATTCCCCACTGTCCGAGCTGCGGGCGGCAGGTCAGCTCCCAGACGCCTGAGCAGATCGTCCGAAAGATCCTGAGCTCGTTCTCCGGCGAGAAGGTCGCCTTCCTGGCGCCGGTTGTCAGGGGCCGCAAGGGCGAATATTCCCGGCTGCTGGAAAAGCACCTGAAGAAAGGCTACCTCCGCTTCCGCTTGGACGGGAAATTCCGGGAACTCGAGGAATCCGTCCGGCTGGCCAGGACGAAGAAGCACAATATTGAGGTCCTGGTGGATGAGGTCGTCCCCGGCAGCGGAACCGCTCAGCGAGTGGAGGAAGCGGTCCACAAAGCCTTGGATATCTCGGGAGGGGACTTGCTCCTTCTTCGTATGGATGGGCAGGAGGTCTTCTACTCGCTCAAGCTCCTTTGCCCGTTCTGCGAGGTCAGCCTGCCCGAGCTCGAGCCCCGGAGTTTCTCCTTCAACAGCCCTTATGGAGCCTGCGAGCGTTGCCACGGACTGGGCTTTCAGACCGTCCTCAACGACTGGGGAGAGGTGGAGCTTACCGACGAAGTCTGCCCCCAATGCCGGGGAAAGCGCCTAAAAGGAGCGAGCTTGTCGGTCCGGGTCGGCGGCAAGAACATCCATGAGCTCAGCGTCCTCCCGGTGGATAAGCTTGTCGTTGAGATGCGCTCCTTCAAGTTCGATGCGGCGGCCGCGCTGGTCGCCTCCAAGGTCCTGAAGGAAATTCTGACCCGGCTGGAGATCATGGTGGAGCTGGGCCTGCCTTATCTTCAACTCGGCCGAACGACGGGCAGCCTTTCCGGCGGGGAGGCCCAGCGCATTCGGTTGGCCGCTCAAATAGGAGCCAGGCTCCGGGGCGTGCTCTACGTCCTGGACGAGCCGACTGTGGGGCTTCATCAGCGGGACAACAGCCGCTTGATCCGTCTCCTCAGGGACATCCGGGATGAGGGGAACTCCGTCATCGTCGTCGAGCATGACGAACAGACCATCCGTTCGGCCGACCATATCCTCGACCTGGGACCGGGGGCCGGCGAGGATGGCGGCTATAAAGTGGCGGAGGGTGATCTTCGTCGGGTCCTCGCTTCCCCTGATTCCCTCACGGCGCAGTATCTGAGGGGGGAGAAAAAGATCCCCGTGCCCAAAAAGAGAAGAGGGCCGAGCGGTTGGCTGACGATCGTCAAAGCGAAGGAACATAACCTCAAGGGGTTGGATGTTCGTATCCCGCTGGGGACGATAACGGCCGTGACCGGCGTCTCCGGGTCGGGCAAGAGCACGCTTGTCACCGACATCCTCTACAAGAGCCTGCTCAACCTCTTTCACCATGCCAAGCAGCGGGTCGGTTCCCATGATGCGCTCCTGGGCGTCGACGAGATCGATAAGGTGATTGCCGTTGACCAAAAGCCCATCGGCCGGACGCCCCGCTCCAACCCGGCGACTTACACGGGCCTCCTCACGCCGCTCCGGGAGCTGTTTGCGCGGACGCCGGAAGCGCGGATGAGAGGATACACGTCGAGCCGGTTCAGCTTCAACCTTGCCGGCGGCCGCTGCGAGGAATGCGAAGGAGCGGGAGCCAAGAAGATCGAGATGCATTTCCTCCCCGATGTCCTGGTGACCTGCGACCGCTGCGGCGGCAGGCGCTACAACAAGGAGACCCTGGCTGTTCTCTATAAGGGTAAGAACATCGCCGATTTCCTGGCCATGACCGTCGATGAGGCCTTTGAAAACCTGCGCGCCCATCCTCTGCTCAAGAGGAAGCTGGCGGCGCTTAAATCTGTCGGGCTAGGGTACATCCGGCTGGGCCAGCCGGCGCCCACCCTTTCCGGGGGAGAGGCCCAGCGCATTAAGCTGACCAAAGAGCTGGGGAGAAAAAGCACTGGCCGGACGCTCTTCCTGCTCGACGAGCCGACAACCGGGCTCCATTTCGACGACGTCCGCAAGCTTCTCGAGCTCCTTTCCGAGCTCGTGGACCGGGGCAACACCGTCGTCGTCATCGAACACAACCTTGACGTCATCAAATATAGCGATCATGTTATTGACCTGGGACCCGAGGGGGGCGAGGAGGGCGGCAGGATCGTCGCTCAGGGCACGCCGGAGGCCGTGGCGGCGACGGCCGGATCCTATACGGGGCAGTTCCTGAGGAAAGTGCTTGACAGAGAGGGTCGTGCGGCTTGAGGGAAAAGCATGGGTTTTGAAACTGTCTTGGGAAACAGCCGGGTTAAGCAGATCCTGAGGCTGGCTCTGCAGAAGGACCGGCTCCCCAACTCACTCCTTTTTTATGGACCCGAGGGCGTGGGAAAAAAACGCCTGGCCGTCATCTTGGCCCAGGCCGTCAATTGCGAGCGCCGCAAAGATGGCGCCTGCGGAGAATGCCCCACCTGTCTGGCTGTTCTGGGCGGCCGATTCCCCGACGTCCAGGAGATCAATCCCACCGGCCAGGTCATAAGGGTGGAACAAATCCGGGAGATGCGCCAGGCCGCCTACATGAGGCCGATGGTCGGACGCAAAAGGGTTTTCATCGTCTCGGAAGCGGACAAGATGAAGGACGAGTCCGCCAACACCATGCTGAAGATCCTGGAGGAGCCGCCTCTTTTCTCGCATCTCATTCTGGTCACAGACAATCCCCATCTCATCCTGCCGACGATCCGGTCGCGCTGCCAGGCCCTGGAGTTCGTGCCGGTCGGACGCGAGGAGATCGCGAGGGCGCTCCTGGAAAAAGGATTCCCTGAGGACCAGGCGAGGATTTTGTCCCTCTTTGTACGAGGGAACCTGGAAAAAGCGTTGGAACTCAATTGGGATGAGGTTCAGGAGGTGCGCCGCGAGGCCTGGGACCTTTTCCTGTCCATCATCAAGCCGGAGCGTCCGTCCCTTTTCGTCAAGAACTATGCCTACGCCCAGCGCAACTTGATCCGTGAGGACCTGAAGAAGACTCTGGGAACCATGGCTTCCTTCTGCCGGGACCTTATCCTGATGAAAGACGGAGGTGACCTTCCCCTACTGCTCAACCCTGATTATGAGGTGGGATTGCGGACGCTGGGGAAATCCTGCGGCCTGGAAAGATGCTGGGAGTTCTTGCGGCGGGTCGACGGAGCACTCTCCGGCCTGGACAAGAACCTGAACATGAACCTGATCGGCTGCGCTTTCCACTCACTCCTGGGAGAAGAAACACATGAGCGAGATAGTCTGTCTCGTCTCTGAGAGCACGGGGAGAGTCCTCCGGGCTCAAAGAGGCGACCTGAACATTCAAAAGGGCGATATCTTTCTTGTCGAGTCCGAATTAGGCGGGGATCTGGCCAAGGCGGTCGATATCCCTTCCCAGATCTGCTGCCTGGCCAAGGCAGAACGGGATGCCGTGCGCATCATCCGTCGGGCCACCGACGACGATATCCGCAAGTTCCAGTGGCTCCGGGAGAAAGAGTGCAGGGCTTTCGACTTCTGCCTCCAGAAGATCAAGGCCAGGAATTTGCCTATGAAACTGGTGGCGGTGAAATACTTTTTCAGCGAAAAAAAGGGGATCTTTTTTTACACCGCGGATGGCCGGATCGATTTCCGCCAGCTCGTCAAAGACTTGGCCCAGGAGCTGAGGATGCGGATCGAGATGCGCCAGATCGGGGTCCGGGACGAAGCCAAGATGCTCGGAGGGCTGGGCGTCTGCGGCCGCCCTCTATGCTGCGCGAGCTTCATGAAGGCCTTCGAGCCGGTGACCATCCAGAAGGCAAGAAAGCAGCAGATCGTCATTAACCCGACCAAGATATCAGGGCTGTGCGGCCGGTTGATGTGTTGCTTGGCGTTCGAGGAAGACAGCCGCGGCCGGATGTACGCCGAGGACGAGAGCTTGATCGAAGATTAGAAAAGAGGGGCTATTTAGCCGGTTCTATCTGGAACTGGACTTTGCTTGAGGCGGCAATGAGAGTTCCGTTCGCGGAGAAGGCTCTCACCTGCCAGGCAAAACGCTGACCGGGCCGCATCCGCTGCCGGGTTTCCTCGGGAATGACGATCCGGCTGTCCCGCGTTGTGGCTGACCAGAGCAGTTCGTCGTTGAAGAGGGAGATCTTGTACTCAACACCCTGGCCAAGCGATTTCCATTCGAAAAAGGTGGGAACGGATCTGACATCAATGATGGGGGACATTAAGGTCAACGATTCCCCCCTGACGACTTCGGTCTCATTCAGGACGAACTGGGGAGAGGAGGGCCTGAACTGGGTCATAAGGCCGAAAACGACGACAAGAACCGCGGCTGCGGCGACCCCCACAGTCGCCCACTGCCGGGGAGTAAAGGAGGCCAGAGCCCGCTTCCACGCCGGCACCCATTCCCTTCGCTCGGAGGCAGGCTTGTCCCTGAAGATCCAAGCGCCACGAGTCTTGATCGTGGAAACCAGAGCATCGCGCTCTTCCAGCTGACGGAAACAGCTCGGGCAATTGAAATAGTGTTCCTCGAACTGTTCCTTGGGCTCACCCTCTAGTCTATTCAGGAGATAATCATCGATTTGTTCGGCAAACAAGCACTTTTTCATACTCGTCACCTTTCATCCGGTTTCAGTGATTTAGTCGCCGGATGGAGCGAAAAACGGAATTTTTTCATGTCCGGATCATCTTTCGGAGGAGCCTCTGGGCATAGTTCAGACGTTCGCTGACCCGGCGAGGGGATATGCCCAGACGTTCCGCCACCTCGTCACGCGTAAGCTCTTGATAATAATAGAGATTTAAGACCTCCTTGAACTTGGGCTTGAGCTGCTGGATGGCCTGGGCAAGGAACTGGGCTCGCTCCCGGCTTTCGGCGTTGTCACAGGGATCGGGCAGGGGGACTGGCTCCGGGATGTTCCTCAGGACCTTGGTCTTCTGCCGGATATGATCGATTATGCGGCGGCTGGTGATGGTGTAAATATAGGTCCCGATCGAGGAATCGCCTCGGAACTCCCCCTTCTTGACCTTCTCGATCACTTGGGTGATGACCTCGTTAACCACGTCCTCCCAGTCCGGGGTCTGGGCACCCAGTGACTTTTTGACTTTGAAGCTGACGACAGGCCGGTACTTAACGACGACGTCATTGAGGTCGATCTCGGGCGGCCGGTTTTCCATCGATCTATTATATAGGGTGTCTAAACCATTGACAAGGGTGGAATTAGGGTAAAGAACATCCCCT
>DAIPLF010000446.1:0-2067 GCA_036769375.1 Candidatus Aminicenantota bacterium
CCTGCTCTTCGTCGTAGCGCAGGAAGGGCATCCAGCCGCGACCGTTAGGCATGGGGAAAGATGTTAACATCCGGACGGCGAACGGTCAACAGCGGGGATAGGCCGGCCCGCAAATCGGGGAAGCCGATCAAAAATACAGGGAAGAAGCGAGGTGGCAGGCTCGTCTAATTTATGTTATCGTGGATATTCATATTCTTTGCCCCAGTCAAGCTAACACTCTGGAAAGGAGAGATCACTGATGAAGAAATCGCCCCTGACCATCCTTATCGTCTTCTGTCTGATCCTCGGCCTGAGCGCTCAGACCCCACCCCCGCAGAAAGCGCAGCCCAAGCCCGAGGACATCCAGAAAAACCTTGTGCAAGTGGAAAAAACGCAGCCTGTCCCGGACAAGCTCAAAGCCGGGTTTGAATCCATCACGGCCAAGGATTCCATAGCCATGCTGACCTACATCGCCTCCGACCTCATGGAAGGCCGGGAGACGACGACCCGAGGCTATCGGCTGGCGGCCGAATACGCGGCTTCCCTCCTTTCTCTTTGGAAGCTCAAACCGGGCGGGGATCAGCCCGGAATGGACCGGATGATGATGGGCATGCGCTTCGGCCAGGACCAGCGCCCGCAGACGCCGCCGCAGCGAAGCTTCCTCCAGGAATTCGCCATGAAGGAGACGACGGATTCCGCAACCGTCATCGGCCTCGACCTCAAGATCGGCGCGCTTAACAAGACGCGGACTTTCCAATCGGGAGTCGATTTCACGGGCATGATGTCCGGCACCGATTCGTTCTCGGCGCCCGTGGTCTTCGCCGGCTACGGGATCTCTGAGAAAGCGGTCGGCTACGAGGATTTCAAAAACCTCGACGTCAAGGGCAAGATCGTCATGATCCTGACAGAAGCTCCGGGCAAAGATAATCCCAATTCGCCCTTCCAGAAGGACAAAGAGCTGAAAGAAAAATACGCTCCGGTCTCCCCGATGATGATGATGCGCCGGGGCGGCGGCGGGTTCAACAAGACCCAGGAGATCGCCAAGTTCGGCGCCGTCGCCATCCTCCAGGTGCAGAGCTCGGTCAAGGATAACGAGATGGTCAACGGCCTAGGAAGGCCTCGCCCGGTCTCGGATGAGCGGCCGATCATCCCCAGGCAGCGCCGCCGCCTCAGTCTCCCCGGCGTCACTCAGCGAATGCCCTGGGAGGGATCGCCGACCGTGACGATCACCCGCGAAATGGCCAACGCCATCCTGGAGGGCTCCGGTCAGAAGATCGATGATCTTAAGCAGAAAATCGACTCGACCCTCAAGCCGGCCTCGATGGAACTCCCGGGAACGCGGCTGAGCATAACCACGACGGCCAAAACGAATCTCGTGACCTGCCGGAACGTGGTCAGCTACATCGAAGGCTCCGACCCGAACCTCAAGAATGAGGCGGTTGTCATCGGGGCCCACCTTGACCATAACGGCATGAGCGGCGAATACATTTTCAACGGAGCCGACGACAACGGTTCGGGTTCGGTCGGCGTCCTCAACCTGGCCCGGGCGTTCGCGGCCAACCCGGAGAAGCCTAAGCGGACGGTGGTCTTTTGCCTCTGGACAGGGGAGGAGGAGGGGCTTCTCGGCTCCCGGTATTATGTTCAGAATCCCCTGTATCCCTTGGACAAGACCATGGCCTACTTCAACATGGACATGATCAGCCGGCCTTATACAGAGGAGAATCTCAACCGGATGGGCCGGATGATGCAGCTCCCCATGGACAACGAAGTCTTCAAGAAGATCAAGGTCGCCAATTTCCTGCCGGTCTCGTTCTCGGCTGGAGCCGGTTTTGCCGATGTCCTGAAGACAGCCGATCAGTCTGTCGGGCTCGACCTCTTTCTCCGGGAGGCGGGTGAAAACGAGCGCGGAATGGGGGGGAGCGATCACTCCTCCTTCGGTTTTGTTAAAGTGCCCTGGGTTTTCGTCATCACCAGCATACACGAGGACTATCACCAGACGAGCGACAGTGTCGAGAAGGTGAGCGGCGAGATGATAGAGAAGGTGTCGCGTCTGGCCTATCTGACGACGTATGCCCTGGCGGATAAATA
>DAIPLF010000447.1:0-2063 GCA_036769375.1 Candidatus Aminicenantota bacterium
GGGTAAACGAGCATGGGCTCTTTGGTGATGTCGATCTGGTAGCGGATGAACTGCCGGACCATGGCCGGGAAGGCCTTGTAGAGATACCCGGCTCCCTGGATGATATCGATGAGGGGGGAGTCCAGCCAGACTCCCCACCGCCCGCTCGGCGTCTGGATGCCGTTGTGCCTCTCCAGGCACTCCCGGATGAAGGCCGCGCTTTCGACATCGCGCGGCTCCCGGGGGAAGACGAACAGCTCGCCGAGCCTATTGAGCGGCTGCCCGCCCGCGCCCCTGATCTTCTCGGTGATCAGAAAGCCGGCGATCTGCTCGGGAAAGCTGGCGCCCGTCGGATGGTACTGGACCGAGTCCATGTACAGGAGCTTGGCGCCGGCCCGATAGGCCATGATCAAACCGTCTCCGGTCGCCCCATAATGATTGGTCGTATCGAACCCGCGGATATGTAACCGTCCGTATCCGCCGGTGGCGATCACGGTCGCCTTCGCCCTGACCGTGAAGTATTCCTCGGTCTCCATGTTATAAAGGATGCCGCCCGCGCAGCGTCCCTTGGCATCGAGGATAAGCTCGATTGTGGGCATGAACTCCAGCACCGTGATCTTGTCGGGATGGTTGCGGACTTCGTCCATGAGCGTCCGCATGATGATGGCGCCCGTGTAATCCCTGCAGGAGTGCATCCGCTTTCGGGAGGTCCCTCCGCCGTGAAGGACATACATTGTATGGTCGGGATTCTTGTCCCAGACCACCCCCAGATCCTCCAGCCATTTGACGACCTCGGGGCCGTCCTCGGTCATAGCGCGGACGAGATCCGGCTTGTTGTCAAAATGCCCGCCTCCCATGGCGTCGAGATAATGGCGGGGAGGGGAGTCCTTGGCGGGGACGGCGGCCTGCATACCTCCCTGGGACATCATCGAGTTGGCGTCGCCCATACGGAGCTTGGTGGAGATGATGCTCTTGGCGCCGTTCTGCATGGCGATGATGGCCGCGGCGCAGCCGGCCCCCCCGCCGCCGACGATCAGGAGGTCAGTTTCATAATCGGGTTTTTCAAGCTGGAAGAGTTCCGGCCTTATCCGGCTGTGCGACTCCAGCATATCGGCCACTTCTGTGGTGATCTCCTCGCCCTTGTTGGGTCCGATGTGGACGACACGGCGCGATTCTTTTTTGTAGTCGGGGTGAAATTTTTTCAGGACGTCCTCCCGCTCCTCGGCTGTCATCGGGGGGAAAACGGGCTTTCCCGTCTTTTCGAGCTCCAGCCTTTTCTGGCGCGTCTGGTCGACGAGATTCAGGGACTCTCTCATATATTCTGGGTACATCGGGCTCTCCTTTACTCCGTGTCGCGGGCGTAGTATCTTTTCTTCAGCTCGTCCCGCTTCAGGCCCATCAGCTCCTTGTATTCCTTGTCGAACTTCTTTTCTTTCATCTCTTGGAGGCGCTTCTCGAGCTCGGGACTCTTGGGGGCCAGGTAGCGCCCGTAGAGCCTGCGGCCCAGTATCCCGACATTGTAGTGGACGATCTCGGCCGGGCAGCGAATGGCGCAGAGGCCGCAGCTCAGACAGTCGAAGCTCAGGTCCATGACCTTCTCGATGTCACCCCGGATGGCCGCCTGGATATAATCCATGACCTCGAGGCTCTGGGGGCAGGCTTTGGTGCAGGTGTTGCAGGCGACGCAACGAAAGATCTCCGGGTAGAGGACCTGGAAGGAGGTGACGTCGGGGGGGAGCTTTTCGATATCGTATACGGGTTTCTGGGCGGGGATGACCGGCAGCTGGGAAAGCCACATCCCTTCCTGAACAAGGGTCGTGCAGGCCAGGCCGGTGTAGATCTTGTAATCGCCGGGAAGGCGGTAGACCGTGGCGCAGGCGCCGCAGAATCCTTCCCGGCAGCCCGCTCCGCGTTTGATCTGGTAGCCGGCGTACTCGATGGCGCCCATTATCGTGGCCTCCGCGGGGACGCGGTGGGATTTGCCCATGATGTAGACCGTGAGCATTTGTTTGGGGGGCTCCTGGGGGGTGGTTTTGACCGGCCGGGTCCTGGCCGGGGCCGCCTTCTTTTTTGCAGGGGCTTTT
>DAIPLF010000448.1:0-2062 GCA_036769375.1 Candidatus Aminicenantota bacterium
TCGGGCGGCCTGATCGTGGTCGATTCCGACACCTGCATCGTGGACACCGCCAAGTATTTCCTGGGTTTCACCCAGAAGGAATCGTGCGGCAAGTGCGTTCCCTGCAGAGTCGGGACCCGTCATATGGTCAAGCTCCTGGAGAAGATCTGCGACGGCCAGGGAGAGCTGGCCGACCTGGAGAAGCTGGAGAAGCTGGGACGGACGATCAAAAACGGCTCGCTCTGCGCGCTGGGCGGCACCGCTCCGAACCCGGCCCTGACTTCCCTCAAGTATTTCCGCTCCGAGTTCATCTCCCATGTCATAGACAAACGCTGCCCCGCCGTCGTCTGCAAGAGCCTGGTGAACTACCGGGTTATCGCCGGGAAGTGCACCGGCTGCCAGCGCTGTGTGAGCGTCTGCCCGACTGGGGCGATCACAGGCCCCCGGTCGGAGCCGCACAACCTGGACCGGTCCAAGTGCATCAAGTGCCGGTCCTGCTATGAGATCTGCCGCTTTGACGCTATTGCCGGAGACGCCATCGTCATCGAATCCTAGGAAAAGAAATGGCCCGAGAAGAACCCCGCACGCTGACCATGGAGATCAATCACCAGGCGGTGACGTTTCCCGAAGGGGTCACCGTCCACCGGGCCGCAGAGATCAACGGCATCGACATCCCCTCTCTCTGCTCCCATAAGGATCTGTCCCCATTCGGCGGCTGCCGGCTGTGCATGGTCGAGATTGAAGGAATGCGCGGCTATCCGCTGTCCTGCAGCACGACCGCTCAGGAGGGGATGAAAGTCCTGACCGATACGGCGACTCTCCGGGACCTCCGCAAGGAGATCTTGAAGCTCATCCTCAGCGAGCACCCCTCGAGCTGCCTGGTCTGCGACGAGCGGAAGGAATGCCAGGAGTATCAGGGGACGATCCGCAAGGCGGGCGTGACTACGGGCTGCCGCTTCTGTCCCAATGACCGGCAGTGCGAGCTCCAGGACCTGGTGGAAAAGATCGGCGTCACGGAGATCGATTTCCCGATCGACTACCACGGCTATGACCCGGAGCACGACGACCCGTTCTACGACCGAGACTATAATGTCTGCATCCTCTGCGGCCGCTGTGTCAGGATGTGCCAGGAGGTCCGGGGCACGAGCGTCCTGGCTTTTACCTACCGCGGCCCCAAGGCCAAGATCAGCCCGGCCTTCGGCCGGAGCCATGCCGAGGCCGGCTGCGAATTCTGTGGAGCGTGCGTCGACGTGTGCCCGACCGGCGCTTTAGCGGACAAGGCCTCTAAGTGGGAAGGAAAGCCCGATGGGTGCCTTGTCTCGACCTGTCCCTTCTGCGCCATCGGCTGTCAAATCGAGCTCTTCCATAAAAGCGGGCGGCTGATCGGAGCCAGGGCCAATCTCGATCCTGAAGTCAACGACGGGCAGCTGTGCGTCAAGGGCCGGTTCTGCCAACCCGAAGTCACGCACCATTTCGAGCGGGCCAAGCGGCCGATGCTCCGGAAAGGGCAGTATTTTCGCGAGGTCTCGTGGGGCGAGGCTCTGGAAAAGGTCGCCGGCGAGCTCAAAGGGATCGCGGCCGAGGACTTTGTCATTCTGGTGTCGCCCGATCTGCCGAACGAGAGCCTGTTCGCCGCCCAGAAATTCGCCCGGGAGTGCATAGGAACGGACAACATCGACTCCACGGCCCGGATGGAGCTTGGGGGAGGACTGGCGCTCTGGTCGAAGCTTTTTTCGCTCCCCATTTCCATCAAGGACATCGCCCGGTCGGATGTGATCCTGGCCGTGGGACTTGACAGCCGGTTCAATTTCTCGGTTGTCGGGACCAAGGTCAGGAAGGCGCTCGATGCCGGGGCCAAACTCGTGACCATCGACCCCTGCGACAGCAACTTGGCCGGATACACCGATAGTTGGCTGTGTCCTACGCCGGGGAAAGAGGGGGCCCTGTTGAGAGTCTTCGCCGAGTGTCTGGCGGGCCGGAAGGCCGATGCCTCAGGGGCGGCGGACGACGCCGGCGTCGACACGGACAAGCTCGAGAACGCTCTGGCGGTCATCGCGGCTGGCCGTGAGCCGACGATCATCAT
>DAIPLF010000449.1:0-2060 GCA_036769375.1 Candidatus Aminicenantota bacterium
GCCTGGCCGGGAGGGATGATCTCGTACGGCGTTCTGGCCTTGCGGGATGACGGCGAATGGGAAGCAGTGGGCCGGGGGATGGGCGAGAGTTGGCCTGAGACATTCGACCTGGGCGGCCTCCGGGAGACCAAAAGAATCAGGATCATATTCAAGCCGGACAATAACCCATCTCCCCCGAACCAGCCCTTTCAGCTGGCCGTGCAGTCGTTCACCATGGGGATCGACGCCGTCGAAGCCCTGCACTGAGGCCCCTTTCCCGTTCTGTTGCCGCCGTTTTTTCTTTGTGCTATATTGGCCGCAATGAACGCCACCCAGCGGCCCGATATTTCTACTGTTATCCCCGTTTTCAATGAGGCCGAGAACCTGGAGCAGCTCTACCAGGAGCTCGTTGACGCGCTGGAAAAGACAGGCCGGGCCTTCGAGCTCATCTTCATCGACGACGGAAGCGTCGACCCCTCCTGGACCGTGCTTAAGGGCCTTCAACAGAAGGACCGCCGGGTCAAGCTCATCCGGCTGAGAAGGAATTTCGGCCAGACCGCCGCCCTGGCGGCCGGGTTCGACCACTCCCGCGGTGAGATCATCGTCAGCCTGGACGCGGACCTCCAGAACGACCCTAACGATATTCCCGCCCTCGTCCGGAAGCTCGAGGAGGGTTATGACATCGTCAGCGGGTGGCGCAAGAGCCGCAAAGATAAGTTTTTCACCCGCCGGGTTCCCTCGGTCATCGCCAACACGCTCATCTCGCGGCTGACGCGCGTCAAGCTCCACGATTTCGGCTGCACCCTCAAGGCGTTCCGGAGCGAGGTTATCAAGAACATCAAGCTCTACGGTGAGCTTCACCGCTTCATCCCGGCCATCGCCAGCCAGCTGGGAGTTCAGACAACCGAGGTAGAGGTCAATCACCGTCCCCGCAAGCACGGGAAATCCAAATACTCCATCTTCCGCTTCACCAAGGTCATCCTGGACATGGTGACCGTCAAGTTCCTGCTCAGCTACTCCACCCGGCCCCTTCAGATCTTCGGGCTCATCGGGCTGGGCAGCACGATCGTGGGGCTGGTCATCTCTATCTGGCTGAGTGTCCAGCGTTTGTTCTTCGGACAAAGCCTGGCGAACCGCCCAGTCCTCCTCCTGGCCGTGCTCCTCATCGTCATCGGGATCCAGTTCATCGTGCTCGGCCTGCTGGCCGAGATCATGGTCCGAACCTACCACGAGGCTTCGGGTAAGACGATCTACGTCATCCGCGAGGTCATAGATTCCGGGACGGAGAGCGGCGCCTCGATACAATCGCTATGAACATCCTGATGCTCGCCCCCGAGCCGTTCTTCGAGCCGCGGGGAACGCCGATCAGCGTCTATTTCCGGATCCAGGCCCTGGGAGAGCTGGGGCATACCGTCACCCTCGTCACCTATCCGATCGGAAAGGACGTCGCCCTTAAGGGCTTGAAGATCGTCCGTCCCCCTAACCTGCTGGGGATACGCCGTATCAAGATCGGCCCCTCCCTAGCCAAGCTCCCGCTGGACTTGCTGCTCCTCCTCCAGGCGATGCTGGAGGTCATCGGCAACCGCCATGACCTCATTTTTTCCCATGAAGAGGCGGCCTTCGTGGGCGCTTGGATCAGCAAGATTTGGGGGAAGCCCCACGTTTACGACATGCACTCCAGCTTGCCCCAGCAGCTGAGGAACTTCGAGTTCACTCGCTCCCCGCTCTTGGTGTCGCTCTTCCAAAGGATGGAGCGATTCATCCTCAGGAACTCCCATTCTATTATCGTGATCTGCAAGGATCTGATGGATACGGTCACGGCCCTGGGTTACGGAGGCAAGGCCGTGCAAGTGGAGAACTTCCTCGAATTCCCGGCCGAGGAGATCGCGGCCGAAGCCGTGGCCCGAAAAAAGAGGGAGTATGCTCAGGGCGGGGAAAAGGTGGTGCTTTATACGGGCAACTTCGAGCCCTACCAGGGGATCCCGCTTCTGCTTCGGGCCGCTCAAAAGGTCGGGGCAGGGGCCGTGTTCGTCCTGGTGGGAGGGACAGGGCGATCACTCGACGAGATGAAAGCTCTGGCC
>DAIPLF010000450.1:0-2047 GCA_036769375.1 Candidatus Aminicenantota bacterium
GGTTCTCGGTCATCTGGTTGAAGGAGTCGGCGAGCTGGCCGACCTCGTCCCGGAATCCGATTTTGACCTGATGGCTGAGGTCTCCCTGGGCGATCCGGTTGGTGGCCAGGACCATTCGCCGCAGGGGATTGGTGATGCTCGAAGTGATGAAGAAGAGGATGATGAGAAGGATGACCGTGCAGAGGGCGGCGATGCCCGTGAAGGTGAGCATGACACTGTTGCGCAAATCGATATAGGGCTTTTCCAGCATCCCGACGTAGAGCATCCCGATAATCTCGCCGGCGATATTCCTGATCGGCTCGTAGGCCGTGATGTACCAGTGGTTGACAACGAAGGCGCGGTCGACCCAGGGGATGCCCCGGCGGAGGACGGCGTCGTGGACTTCCTGGGACACGCGCGTGCCGATGGCCCGGTTGCCCTCGGCATCGGTGACGTTGGTCGAGATGCGCAGGTCGTTCTGGAAGATGGTCACGGTGCCGATCTCTTTGCCCTTGTACTTCTCGCCCTTGAAGACGATTTCCTTGACCCGGTCCACGATCTCGTAGTTCTGGTTGAGGATGATGCCGCCGTAGAGGACGCCGAGCACATTCCCCTGTTCATCCAGTACCGGGGCCGCGCCCTTGAGCATCATCCCGTTCTCTTCGTGGTCTTCAGCCTGCGGGGCGGCCATGGGAGTGGGGATGAACTTGAGATAGGCGCGCTCGGCGAATTCGGGGTTTTCCTTGAGCAGTTCGGAACGGGGGATGATCTCCGTGGCGGTGACGGTCTCCTTGCGCAGGGCGCGGCTGACCAGAGGGTCGGCGGATTGGTCGTCGCCGAAAGCATCGGGCCGGTTCGTCCGCTGGAGCACCCTGCCGGTGCTGTCGGTGACGGTCAGGATGTCGAGGTTGAAATCCCGGCGGACCCGGACCAGGCTTCGGAATAGGGTTTCCCGGTCTCCGGCCAGGAGCGCGGCCTGTACGGAGTTGCGGCCGGCGTTGAGGAGAACGATGTCGCGGATGTCGCTGAGCCTCTCGTTGTAAACCATCCAGGCCGAGGCCAGGTCGTGACGCACCTTGGCCTGAGCCAGGCCGATGATCGTGTTGTGTTCGAGCCGGACGCCGAAGAAGAGGGAGACCAAGCCTCCGAACAGGATGACGACGAGGAAGCTCCAGACAAATTTCATCCGCAAGGGGAGGTCGAGAAATTTCTGGACGTTCCGGCGAATGTTCATAGCTCGAGGATAGCTCTTCATTTTAGGGGACACCTCCTTTTTTTGCAACTCAAAAAACCCTTGACAAGGCCGGAGGAGCGTGCTAAGTTCACTAAGTCGATTGATTTAGTCGACTATTCGGTGGAGGAACGAATGCGGCTTTCGACCAAGGGAGAGTACGCCAGCCGGGCCATGCTCGAGCTCTCCCTCCACTATGGGGAAAGGCCGCTCCATATCCGGGACATCTCCAGGGCCCAGCATATTCCGCAGAGGTTCCTGGAGCAGATCCTCCTTCAGCTCAAGCGGGCCGGCTACCTGCGCAGCCGCAAGGGACCGGACGGCGGCTATTACCTGTCCAAGCCTCCCTCTGAGATCAATGTCGCTGAGGTCATCCGGGTGATGGACGGCCCGCTTGCTCCAATCGACTGCGTCAGCGTGACTGCCCATGAGGTCTGCCCCCACGAATCCCACTGCGGACTGAAAGGTCTCTGGAAAGAGGTCCGCGATGCGGTCGCCGAGATCATGGAAAAAGCCACCTTCGAGGAGCTGGCCGAAAAGACGAGGGCGGCCCGGGCCAGACGGAGGAGGGACGCCTGAAGTCTTTTATTTTTCCGCAAATAGTCTATTTAATCGATAGATTATATGTATTATTATTGATGGAGAAAGCCCCATGAAAAGATTTCTCGGTGGAATCATCGCCTTTGCCTTCATCTCAATGCTCGCCCTTCCCGTCCCGATAGCGACTCAGGAATACTCCGGGACCATCACGCTCTCCGGCGCCTGGGCCCTCTATCCGATGGCCGTCAAGTGGGGCGAAGAGTTCAGCAAGCTCTACCCCAAGGTCAGGGTTGAGGT
>DAIPLF010000451.1:0-2040 GCA_036769375.1 Candidatus Aminicenantota bacterium
ATGGACCTGGTCAGTCAGAATTGCCAGAAGGTGGCCGAGTTCCTGGAGAAGCACCCGCGGGTCTACCAGGTCGATTACCTCGGCCTGCCCAGCTTTCACCACCACGCGTTGGCGAAGCAGTACATGAGACTCGTGGACTCCGGAGACGGAAAGGCTGCCGAGGTCAACCGCTACGGCCATTTGATGAGCTTCCGGGTGGACGGGCCTCCGGAGAACGCGCGCAAGGTCTTTGACGGCTTCCGAATCATCTTCCGGGCCACCGATTTGGGACGGATAAAAAGCGTGGCCACCATCCCGGCCATCTCGACCCACCAGCAACAGGGCGAGGAAGCGCGCAGCCTGGCCGACATTCCGCCGCAGCTCATCCGGCTGTGCGTCGGAGCCGAGGACCCGGCCGATATCATCGCCGACGTCGACCAGGCCCTCAAGACCCTCTAACCTTAATCCACTCAAAGAAGGGTCCATTCGGAGGCCCTCGGTTATTGCCGGCTCCTCGCCTTTTGACCAGAGGCGAGGGGTATGGGCGGAGAGGGTCATCCGGAGACGAGCGGGCACGGTTTCTCGACCGGAGGGAGAGAAGAGCGAACGACGAATCGAGCCCGTTTTCCGCGCTGGGAGAAAACGGGCGTGGTTTCGACGCCACTACCCCGAGCCTCTCTTGCAATGGGCGTGGGATATCGTCTAAAATCGTCTAGGATGGAAAAGATAAGGATCCAGGGCGACCACGAGCTCCGGCTGCGGGGGAAGGTCAGGATCAGCGGGTCCAAGAACGCCGTCCTTCCCGCCATGGTCGCTTCCCTTCTGACCGAGGAGCCTCTCCTCCTGGAAAACACACCCCGGGTGAAGGACGTCTTCACCACCCTCACCCTGATGGAAGAGCTGGGGGCGGATTCCAATCTCAAAGAGGACCGTCTCTCCATCCGGTCCAGGAAGATCATCTCGCCCGAGGCCTCCTACGAGCTCGTCCGCTCCATGCGCGCGTCCATCCTGGTCCTCGGACCTCTCCTGGCCCGCTACGGCAAGGCCATCGTCGCCCTGCCCGGGGGCTGTGCCATCGGGTCACGGCCGATCGACCTCCATATCGCCGGGATGCAGAAGCTCGGCGCCTCCATCACTCTCGAACACGGCTACATCACGGCCGAAGCCTCGCGTCTCCAGGGCGCCGATATCCAGTTCGCCAAGAAGACCGTGGGCGGGACAGAGAACCTGCTCATGGCGGCCACTTTGGCCCAGGGCGAGACCATCCTCCGCAACTGTGCCCAGGAGCCCGAAGTCATCTGTCTGGCAGAGCTCCTGATCAAGATGGGCGCCCAGATCGACGGGCTCGGCGAGGAGGTCATCCGTATCCGCGGAGTCAAGGAGCTGGGCGGCGCGACCCACGAGATCATCCCCGACCGGATCGAGGCGGGGACATTCCTCGTGGCCGGAGCCCTGGCCCAGGGCGATATCACCCTGGAGAACGTAACCCCCGGACACCTCACCGCCATCGTCGAGAAGCTCGGCGTCTCCGGCGCGTCGATCGAGAGGCTCGATGACCGCACCCTCCGCGTCATCGCCAGCGCCGATATCAAGCCTCAAGATATCACCACCTCTCCCTATCCCGGATTCCCGACCGATATGCAGGCCCAGTTCATGGTCCTCATGACCCAGGCTTCCGGGACTTCGATCATCACCGAAACGATCTTTGACCGCCGCTTTTCCCACGTCAACGAGCTCCTCCGTCTTGGCGCCAACATCGAGGTCCGCGGCGATAAGGCCATCGTCAGGGGAAAAACGCCGCTCTCCGGCGCCGAGGTCATAGCCACCGACCTGAGGGCTTCGGCCTCCCTCATCCTGGCCGGTCTGATCGCCCGGGGCGAGACCATGATCAACGATGTGGAACACCTTGACCGCGGCTACGAAAAGATCGAAGACAAGCTCAAGGGGCTGGGCGCTTCCATCGAAAGATTGAAGAAGTAAACCGAGACAATCGGCAAAGGAGCAGAGCATGGAGATCACCTGGCTCGGCCACTCCGCGATCAAGATCAAAGGTTCGAAGAC
>DAIPLF010000086.1:0-7317 GCA_036769375.1 Candidatus Aminicenantota bacterium
CCGGCGGAGTCTGACGTCGAAATCAGCTCCGCCCAGGATTACTTGTTCTCGGTCAGCAAGAGCATCCTGCCGTTCAGAGAGCCGTTGAATTTTGCCCGTTCGACGCTCACTTTTCCGTTGACGATCACATACTCAACGCCGCTGCTGTAGACAAAAGGCGCGGCATAGGTGGCATTGTCCTGGATCGTATCCGGGTTGAAAATGGCGATGTCGGCCTTGTACTCCTCGGCCAGGAGCCCTCTTCTCTTGAGCTTCAGGAACTGCGCGGGAAGGGACGTCATTCTGCGGATCGCCTCTTCCAGAGTCAGGACCCCTTCCTCCCTGACATACTTGCGAAAAACCCTCGCCTGGCTGCCGAAGCTTCGCGGATGCCCCGGCCGGTGCACGACCGTTTCGTCCAGGATCGGCGCGGCACTGCCGTCGCTGGAGAACGATAGCCAATCATTCTGCATGGCCTCTTTCATATCATCCTCGGAGAGCGCCCCGCAGGAAAGGTAAAGGCCGGGTTCTTCGATGACGAGCTCAGCCGCCAGGTCGAAAGCATCCCGGTTCAGTTCCTCGGCCAGGTCCGAGAATATCTTCCCGATTAGGTGAGCGTTTTTTTGGGCGACGACGATCGCATAGCTGTCCCATCCCGAGACGGCGACGGGGCTCGGGTCAGTAGGCGTCCCGACAAGGACAGATTGCCTGATCTTGTCCCTCTTCGACTTGTCCTTCAGGGCTTTGGCGAGCTCGGCGATATATTCGTCCCTTAGTTTTCCTCTTTCTTCCTCCGCCAGGCCCTCCGCGGCCATCTCCTTCCGCAGGCGGGCAAAGGGCTCAAGATCGTCGGGGAGCCGGAAGATCGACCAGCCGGAATTCCTGGCGATGGAGATGAGCGGACCCGTCGCCGCCTTATCGTACGGGTATAGGTCGGCTGTTACGGGAACTCCCCGGGCCCGCGCGGCGTTGATGACCTCCACCGCTTCCTTCATGCTCCCCCAGTTATTCTTGCCGCAGACCTTGAAGTGAGAGACCTCGACCGGCAGCCCGGCTTCCTCGGCTATCCGGATCGTTTCTCTTGTCGCGTCGGACACCGCCGCGACCTCATTCCGCTGGTGGCTGAGGTAGACGCCGCCGTAGTCGGCCACCACTTTGGCGACGGCAATGATTTCCTCGGTTGTGGAATAGCGGTCGGGGATGTACTCGAGTCCGGTGCTCATCCCCCAGGCTCCTTCCGCCATGGCCTGTCTGACCAGACCTTTCATCTTTTCCAACTCTGCCGCCGACGGTGACCTAGGCTCAACACCGATCACGTTTTCGCGGACGTCTCCGAAGCCGACCATATGGACGGCGTTGGTCCCGATTCCCTGGCCTTCCCAGGTGGCTTTGGTCTTGGCCACCTCGAAGGTCCCCCCTCCGCAGTTGCCCGTGACGACGGTGGTCGTGCCCTGGATGAGATAGTTGAGATTCGCCTTGGAGCGGGGCTCGCCCAGGCCCCGGTCACAGTGGGTATGGAGGTCGATAAACCCGGGAGAAATGACCAGCCCTTGGGCATCGATCACGTTCTGAGCCGTTTGGGATCGCAGGTCACCGATTTTGACGATCGTGTCTCCCTTGATCCCCACGTCGGCGTAAAACGCCGGGCCCCCCCTCCCGTCGATCACCCGGCCGCCCCTTATGAGAACGTCAAAGTCGGTCTTATTCGCCGGGGAACAGCAGGTTAAGAAAACCGCGGCCAGAATCATAGCGCCTAAGGCCTTGAGATATAGCTTTGTCATCTCTTCCTCCCTCAAGTGAAGCTCGGAATCGCAACTCTCATGCGTCTGAGAAGGGACGGGACATATCGAGTTCGGCCGGAAGGCAGTTAATTTCGGCGTTCTTACTGATCATCTTGGCCGGTGATTCTCTCAAACCTGAGGAAGATTTGTCAACTCCGGCCCTCCTTAGTATGACTTCTTGACACCTGTTTGCAGCCGGGAATATCATCGGACCATGGGCGCGGCCGTCAATTTCAGGTTCAAAAGAGGTGCACCCGCGCCGCCCAAGAAAAGGGATTTCGTATCATGAAAGGAAGGGTGGGAGATGTGCCGGAATATCAAGACGCTTTTCAATTTCAAGCCGCCAGCGGACGAGGAGGAGGTGCGCGCGGCTGCATTTCAGTATGTCAGGAAGATCACCGGGTTCACCAAACCTTCCCTGGCCAATGAAAAGGCGTTTTATCGCGCCGTTGATGAGGTCGCCGGGGCTTCGGCAAGACTCCTTCGCGCACTCGTGACATCCGCCACCCCCCGGAACCGCGAGGTCGAAGCTGCAAAAGCCCACTCCCGGGCCGTCCGCCGGTTCGGCTCATGAGGCTGAAGCAGGGCACGCAGAGAGGGTGCCCCTAAGGAGGCTAGTCCTTGAAGAAAGTCACCGCGTTCGTCGGCACGGCCAGCAAGAAGCACACGCTTAAGGCGGTCCGCCAGTTCCTGGACAACTTGAAGTCGCTGGGTGATGTTGAGGGCGAAATCGTCGTTCTGAGCGATTATCAGATCGGGATCTGCCGGGGCTGCAAGGTATGCTTCATGAGGGGGGAGGAGTTCTGTCCCCTGAAGGACGACCGGGACGTGCTCATCGAGAAGATGATGTCGTCCGATGGGGTCATTTTCGCCTGCCCGAACTACTCCTTCCAGGTTTCCGCCCTGATGAAACTCTTCCTCGACAGGCTCGGCTTCGTCTTCCATCGTCCGCGCTTCTTCGGGAAGGCCTTCACGAGCATCGTCGCCCAAGGCTTCTACGGGGGCGGCAAGATCGTGGACTATCTTGATTTCGTCGCCAAAGGCATTGGCTTCAACACCGTCAAAGGCACCTCTTTTACGGCCCTTGATCCGATGGAAAAAAGAGAAAAACAAAAGATGGACAAAGCCCTCAAAAGGCAAAGCCGGCTTTTCTATGAAAAGCTGGTGAAGCCCGTCTATCCTGTGCCCTCCTTTTTCTGGCTCATGGGCTTCCGCGGCGGCCGGATGAGCGTGCGGCTGGAATGCAAGGAGAACGATCGTGACTATCAGTACTATAAAGAGAAGGGCTGGCTGGAATCGGACTACTTTTACCCCGTTCGCCTGGGTGTCTTGAAGAAGGCGGCCGGCAGCCTCTTTGACTCGATGACGGCGAGAAGGGTGAGAAAAAGGAAGAGCTAGCCGGTGAAGAAAGGAGGTTCTCTATGAGGTGGATCGTATCATCGCCTCATAAGGGTGGGCGCCGTTTGTTCCGTGAGGAGGGAACAAATCTTGCATGTTTATTGGTGAAGGAGGCGTCATGAATCTTTGGGTCGGCACCAGCGGTTATAGCTACAAGGAGTGGAAAGGGAGCTTCTATCCTAAGGATATGCCGGATAAAGACATGCTGACAACCTATGCTCGGCAACTTCCGGCCGTCGAAATCAATAACACCTTTTATCGCCTGCCCACGCCCTCCCTGCTCGAATCATGGGCGGAACAGGTTCCCGAAAACTTCCGCTTCGTTCTCAAAGCCTCTCGCCGCATCACTCATATCAAGCGTCTGAAGGAGTGCGAAGAGGAGACCGAGTATCTTTTTAAGACGGCTCAGACCTTGGGTGAGCGGCTGGGAGCCATTCTCTTCCAACTGCCCCCTTTTCTCAGGAAAGACGCTCCGCGCCTGGGAGACTTCTTAAGGCTCATTCCCGAAAACTCCAAGGCGGCCTTTGAATTTCGCCATGAGTCCTGGTTTGAAAAGGACGTTTATGATTCCTTGAAAGAAAAGGAATGCGCCCTCTGCTTTGCCGACACGGAAGACAACAAACTGGAGGATTTGGTTCCTACGGCCTCCTGGGGCTACCTGAGAATGAGAAAGCCGGACTATCGTGACAAAGAGCTAAGAGACTGGGTTAGGAAAGTCAAGAAACAGGAATGGGACCAGGCTTTTATCTTTTTCAAGCATGAGGACGGCGGGATCGGGCCTAAACTCGCTCATCGCTTTCTCGAACTCGCGAACCGAGGATAGTTTTTCTTTGCGTTCTTGAGGTCGTGCCGCCGGACCTGGCCGACTATGTCATTCTGCACGAGCTCGTCCACACCCGCGTCCGAGGCCATGGCCGGAAATTTTGGGCTGAGCTCGAGAGCGGCATGCCGGACGCGAGGCGCCGTCAATCTCGTCTCCGGGAATATTCCCTGGCGCTGTTTTGAGAGCCGGGCGCCCATCCCGTTCCCAATTCATGGGTCCGGATGGCCTTCAAAGACTCGATCAGGTTCGAGGCCTCTTTCCGGGTCAGGAAATCCACGCCGTCCCGCCGGTAATACTTGCGGATGAAATTCCTCAAGTGGTCCGGGTCCCAGCCGAGCTGCCGGGCCAGGGCCTTGATGAAAAGCTTTTGCTTCAGGGTCATGCCGAAGGCGTTGACTCGGTAATAATCGCTGCGCACGAAGAAATACATGAGCTTCCTGAACTTAGCTTCGTCTAGGTTCTTAGAGCTGTCGACGCCGGCGATCCTCCTGAGGATGCACCGGTAATCCTCATCGCTGATCCCGAGTTCCTTCTTGACGATGTGGATAAGGGCGATCCTCTTCCTGTCGAGCCGTGGTCCCGGAGGCGCTGGGCTCGGCGGCGGAGCGTCCCGCCGCTTCAGCGCGACTTCGCCTCTTTTCGCCATTCCACGAACCTCGCAAGCGCCGCCTTAAGGTCCACCCGCTTCTTGAAAAGGTCGCGCCAGGGATCGCCCTCCCGAGCCAGCCTCTCCGGGACCGTGCGGATGTTGAATTCAACGGGGTCGAGATTGGGCGTGACGTCCTTCCATTCGAGCGGCATCGACGCGGGCGCGCCCTCCCGGGGTCTCAGGGCATACGGAGCCGCCATGGTCGCCTCCCGGCGGTTCTGGAGATAATCCAGGTACACCCGGCCTCTCCGCTTGGCCGGGCTGCGCTCCAGGCTCGTCAGGTCCGGGTGGCGGCGGTTGACGATGAGACATACCAGATGGGCCAGCTCCCTGGCCTGCTCATGGCTGAAGTGGGGAGCCAGCGGGATGTAGACGTGCATGCCCGTTGCGCCAGACGTCTTGCAGAACGCGGGCAGGGCCAATTCATCGAGGATCTTTTTGGCGGCCAGGACGGCCTCGACGACGCTCGGGAACGAGGTCTCGAACGGGTCGAAATCAAGCACAATATAATCCGGGGAATCCAGATGGGGGAGCGATGAGCTCCAGACATTGATCTCGATGCAGCCAAGGTTGGCCTCGTAGAGGAGCGTATCTTTATTCTGGCAGACAAGGTAACGGACACTCTTATCCCCGCTTTCGGAAAGGATCCCCACGGTCTTGACCCATGGGGGAGGGGATTGGGTCATGTTCTTTTGAAAGAAACTCTCTCCCTCGATCCCGTCGGGGTGCCGGTTGAGGGCTTGGGGCCGGTTCTTGAGATAGGGGAGGATCCAACCCGCCATCCGCCAATAGTAATCGATCAAGTCGTTCTTTATGTACCCCTCCTTGGGCCAGAAGATCTTGTCGAGATGGGTCAGCTTCGCGCGTGTGTGAACCTTCGGCTTCTCCAAGGCCGTTTCGCGCGGTTCAGCCTGCTCGACCTCGACCTCCCGGGGGCTCTTGTCCCGCCGCAAACCCAGAAAAACGGGCTGCCGCATCAGCCCCTCTCCGGTCCATTCCCTGAACTTGACCTCGCAGACAAGCCTGGGAGTGACCCAAGTCACCGCCGTGTTGGTCTGCGGCTCCCGCGCGAAAGGGGTCTGTGTCGTGACGAGAGGAGTGAGCTTTTCGTAGATGTCCCTGAGACTGCGCTCGGAGAAGCCTGTGCCGACGTGACCGATCCAGACGAGCTCGCCCTTCTTGTAGGCGCCCAGGATCAGGGACCCGAAATAGCGGCGTGATGCGCGCGGCCGGGTGAACCCGCAGATGACCGCCTCCTGCCTTTTTTGGGTCTTGATCTTGAGCCAGTCTCCGGTCCGCTCGCCCGAGCGGTAGGGGCTTGACAGGTCCTTGGCCATGATGCCTTCAAGGCCCATTTTTTGGGCCGCGCGGAAGTAAGCCCGGCCGCTCTTTTCAATCGCCTCGCTGAGGCGTACGGTCTTCGACACGGGGAGGAGTTTTGAAAGGATGGCTCTCCGGCGCCTAAGAGGGAGCGGCCGGAGGTCATGCCCCGCCGCATAGAGGACGTCAAAAACGTAGTAAAGGATCCGCCCACCCCCCGAGCGCAGCGAGTTCTGCAGGGCCTGGAAATCCGGCCGGCCCTGGTCGTCAACGGTCACGATCTCGCCGTCGAATAGCACGTCCACGGGAAAGCCGCTCAAGGCGGCGGCGACGGTCGGGAACCTGGCGTTCTGCCGCTTCCCGTTGCGTGAGACAAGGCGGACCTTTCCCCGCCTTATCTCTGCGAGCGAACGGTAGCCGTCCCACTTGACCTCGAAAGACCAGCCGTCCCTGTCGAAAGGGCCGTCAACCAGCGTAGCCAGCATGGGGCCGGCCTCCTCAGGAAACGGGCTTTTAACCGCCCCGGAGAGGTCGAGTGCTTCAGGAGAGGGCGGGGTCGCCGGGCCGGACGGGCTGGCTGCGACAGCTGGAGGGTCCTTTCTCTTGATCAGGAGCCATTGCTTCTCCTGGTTCTTAAGACGAACGAGCGCATAGTGTCCCCTGAGCCTCTTTCCCTGGAGGGCGAAGTCGATGTGGCCCTTGAGAAGGGATTCGGACATCGACCTGGCTTCGCGCTCGCCCCCGGCCCCGGGATCGAGAGAATAGGTGCCCTTGTCCCAAATCTCGACCAGACCTGCGCCATACTGTCCCTCCGGGATCCGCCCCGCGAAGTTCTGGTAGGCGAGGGGATGGTCCTCGACCTGGACGGCCAGGCGCTTGTCGTGAAGGTCCAGCGGAGGGCCCTTGGGCACGGCCCAGCTCTTGAGGACGCCTTCGTGCTCGAGGCGGAGGTCGTAGTGGAGGCGCCTGGCCTGGTGCTTCTGAATGACGAAGCGATGTCCGTCCCCGGAAGCGGCCCTGGACAGCCTCGGTTCTGGCGTCTTCGGGAACGCCCGCTTGCTGCGATACTCCTTGAGGCCCATGTCTCCCGGGAACCTAATGGCGCGTCGCGGACAGGCTCTCCTGGAGCTTGGACAGGATGTCTTCCACCTCGGTCTCCCGCGGAGCCTCTTCCTTCGGCAGGTGGACCGTCCGGCCCTTGGCCTTGGCGGCGATGATCGACTTCAGTTGGGCGGCGTAGGCGTCCTTGTAGGTTTCCGGCTTGAACTTGCCCTCGAACTTCTTGATCAGCTCGAGGGCCAGCTCCATCTGGTTCTTGGGGACATCGGCTTTCACCGGGAGGTCGAGCTCGGCGGGGCTCCGGAGCG
>DAIPLF010000452.1:0-2034 GCA_036769375.1 Candidatus Aminicenantota bacterium
GAACGCCTTCGATCAGGCGGTCAAAGTGCGCGAAGTTGTCCGGCGCGCTATCGAGCCCGGCCGGACCGGGTCGGGGACCGTGGCCATGATCAATGCGGCCCTCGAAGCGGCCGGGTTCGCCGTGATGAAAGAGTTCAACAAGCCGACTGCGACCGAGAAGACCGAGGTCATAACGGGCTGTCATTCCGTGGGAGACTGGGGACACGGGATCGGACCCTCGGCCGCTTTCTTCCAGACCGCCCAGTTGGACTTCGAAATCTATCCAACGACCCTTCTGGCGGTTGAGTTTTTCGCCTACACGCCTGCGCCGGAGTGGGGAGGGAAGAAGGTCCGTATCCCGCTCGAGGACGATGCCATCGTCACGGAGAGGGGCGTGGAGTGGCTCTACCCCGTGAACAACCGCCTCCTGCTCATCCGCTGATCGGGTTTCTTCCCGGGCAACCTTTTTGCCCAGCCGGGAGTTAGAGATTTGGAAGGCCATAGACACGCCTTTCAGGCATATGCTAAAAAAACAGCATAAGGACTTGACAAGCCCCGATTTGGGTGCTAATATTTTAGCATGCTAAAAAATTAGCATACGAGAACATCCGGATGGAGATAACCAGATGAAGGGACAGAAGAACCTGAGCCGGAGGGAGCGCCAGATCATGGACGTCATCTACGCGCTCCAGGAGGCGACCGTGAACCAGGTGCTGGAGCGGCTGCCCAATCCCCCCAGTTACTCTGCCGTAAGGGCTCTGCTCCGTGTGCTGGAACAGAAAGGCCACCTGGTCCACCACCAGGACGGGCCCCGCTACATTTACGCCCCCACGTGGCCGCGCGAAAAGGCCAGGCGCAGCGCTCTGAAGCATCTGTTGCAGACCTTCTTTGATGACTCCACAGAGGACGTCGTGGCCGCCCTCCTTGACATCTCCGAGGACAGCCTGTCCGCAGAGGACTATCGCCGGTTGCTTGAAATCATCGATAAGGCCCGCAAAGAAGGACGGTGATCATGAACTGGCCCGAGGCGTTCGGCTGGCTCCATCTTTTTTCCGAGTGCCTGATCAAGAGCACCCTGGCGCTTACGCTTGCCCTCATCCTTGTTCTGTTATTCCGCAGGCGGTCGGCCTCACTCCGGCACTTCGTTCTCGCCGTTGCTTTAGCCGGACTCCTGCTTCTTCCCATTCTCTCTTCTCTTGGCATCGGCTGGGAGACCGCTCTGCTTCCCGTGATGACCAGCGCCAGCCCGGGTGCGCTCCCCGCTCTCGCAGGCAAGGTTCCGGATGGAAAAACGCTCGGAGGACCGGAATACGGAGACGACACTCTTTCCTTGCCCGGCTTTTCCAGCGGGCGGGAAGGGCTTGCCCAGGGCGAGCAGCTGCTGAGCCGAGCAGGTCCCTATCTCAAAATCGTTATTCCGCTAATCTGGCTTGCAGGGCTCACGTTTCTCCTGCTGAGGCTGGCGGCGGGGATTTTCGGGGCTTTCAGGCTGACCCGCGAGGGAGAGACCGTCCGTGACCCCCGTTGGCGGGCACTCCTAGGGCGCCTATTAGCCGCCGTCCATCTACCGAGAAAGGTCCGTCTTAAAAGCCACAGTGACGTTCTCATACCCCTGACCTGGGGGTTCGTCAGGCCGGTCGTCCTGATCCCGGACGGCCATGAGACCTGGACGGAAGAACAGCGTTCTTCGACCCTGATACACGAGCTTTCTCATATCAAGAGGGCGGATTTCCTGGTCCTGGTGCTCGTCCGGCTGAGCCTGGCCGTGTTTTGGTTCAATCCTTTGAGCTGGGTCGTCTTCCGGAGGCTGAAGAACGAGCAGGAAGAGGCCTGCGACGAGATGGTCCTCAGGACAGGGATAAAACCGTCTACCTATGCCGCCAATCTTCTTTTCTTCAAGAGCGCCGCCAGCTCCCCCTTAAGCCATTTCGCGGCGCTTCTCGGGTTGTTCGGGTTCGGCAAGTCCGCCTTCAACGAAAGGCTGGCAGCCATCCTCAGACAAAAATGGACATTCCAGGAGGTCAAGATGAAAACCAAGATCATGCTTTTCTGTGC
>DAIPLF010000453.1:0-2031 GCA_036769375.1 Candidatus Aminicenantota bacterium
CACGGGACCCGACCAGGCTCAAGATCTCCCCGGTGCCGTTGTCGAGAACGACGACGGCTCCGTTGCTGACGCCTCGGCCGGACATCCCTCCGAGGTTGTTTCTCAGCAGAATCTCGATCTTCTGTTGAAGCCCGTAATCGAGCGTGGTCTCGATCGCGCTCAGGCCTTGACGTTCCGCCTGAGGAAATTGGCTGAGGACAAAATCGCAGAAGTGAGGCGCCCTGAATCTCTCGGCTGCCGGCAAGAGGAGCAGCTCCTCGGAGCCAGCTCTGTCGCGAGCCGCCTCGGTGACGAACCCCAGTTCCGACATTTTGGCCAGGATATCGACCTGCCGCTTTTTGAGGGCGCTCGGGGCGCGGTAGGGATTGAGGCGAGTGGGGGAGCGGGGGATGGCGGCCAAGAAGGCTGCTTCGGCTAGGCTGAGCTGGGAAGAAGGCTTGTCCATGTAGAGGCGCGAGGCGGCTTCGATGCCGTAGACCTGGTTGCCATAGGAGATCCGGTTGATGTACTGGACCAGGATGTCCTGCTTGGTGAGCGTCCGCTCGAGGCGCAGGGCTAGCCAGGCTTCGCGAAGTTTCGCCCAGATATTCCGCCGGCCCGGATAAAGCGTGCGCACCAGCTGCTGGGTGATGGTCGAGGCCCCGGAAACGACCCCCCCGTGGCGCAGGTTTTGCCGGAGCGCCCGCAGCACTGAAAGGGGACGGACCCCCCGATGGAAAAAGAAAAGCTTGTCTTCGGCCGCTATGGTCGCTTTCAAGAGGTGCGGGGAGACGTCCTCAAGCCTGACCCAACGGCAACGTCCGCCTTCATCGGAAAGAACCTCCCTCAAAAGGACCCCGTCCCTGTCCAGCAGACGCAGGGAGATCACCGGACCGGGCCCGAGCTTGCTCCCGGGAAAAGGCAGAAACGTAGTCAGGAAGGCGATTCCCGGGAGGACCAGCAAGACAATGAGGAAGCGTTTTCTCATTTTGGCTGGGCCACCTGCACGACCTTTTCCTGGCTCCGGCCAAAGACCTCGGGAGCGTACATCTCACCGGCCAGGGTGCCCGGCATAAAGAAGCGCCCAAAGCTCACGGCCCGGGCCAGATAGCGATGGGTGTGGACACCGGCCGGAAGCGAATCGGCGAACAGGAGAACCCGGTCGTCATGCATTTCAAAATGATTAAAGCCCCGCCACCACATCGGCAGGTGCGCCGGGCCCTCTTCTCTAAGGATGAGGAGATCCTCAAAGCTCTCGGTCTCGAATTCGGGGTTCACTGCCTCCAGGCCGGCCGGGAGCGGGTCATCGACAACAATAAAAAGGTATTCCTGGGGCACGGCGACTTCAACGGTGATCACAACAAGGCTGCCGGGGGGAACGGTCTCCAGCGGTTTCCCATCAAGGGACTCGATCCTCTTGACCACGGCAATCCCTTCATCCCTGGGGCGGAGCGCCCGCCGCGGAGCGTAGGTCAGGCGCGAGCCGTAATAGAGGAGGCCGGTTCCGTCCTTTTTGACCCGGAGAGCAAGCTCCCTCCCGGAGCCCAGCTTAAGATCGGAAATCTTGAGGCTCGTCCGTTTGACCTCCCGGTCTGCACCGCCGAAACTCGACTCCAGAAGGGTCTTGCCCGCGAGGGTTATCGTGCCCCGGAACTCGGTCAATGATCCTTCAAAGGTGTTATAAAAATCATTCAAAGCATAGAACATGAACAGGTTCTCCTGGGTGGAGAACCGCTCCGCGTTGTGCTGCTGTTCAACCAGCCAGCGGGCGATCGCCGGAAGAGAGGGATGCCTGCGTCCAGTCTCGAGGAGAGTCTGCAGAATGAAGGCGGTGGTCCTGGTGTTCGAAGAATAGATCCAGCGACCGGCACCTGGTTCGTCTTCCTCAAAATGGGCGGTCGTCGGAGTGATCTTTATCTTGTTGACCAGCGCTTGAAAAAGCGTATTCTGCGCCGCCGCTGAGCCGTTCCCGTAATAAAGGGCCTTGAGGAGGAGGGCTTGCCCGAACAGCGGCAGGGTCTCTCTCTCGGCAAAGAGCCCTTCGGCAAACGC
>DAIPLF010000454.1:0-2029 GCA_036769375.1 Candidatus Aminicenantota bacterium
CCGGTGATCCCGGCGTCGGTCACGATCCGGATCAGCACCCCGCTCGAAGTGGTGATCGTCCCCAGGGTGATCGTGAAAGGCTCCTTCAAGGGGATGTCGAAGTAATAGATCTCGACGTCCTGGATCTTCAGCTTTTTGGCTTCGACCTTGGCGCTCTCCATCTTCGGGGAGGCCAGGGCGTTTCCGGCCGGGAGAGATGCCCCCAGCGCTCCTGCGCCGATCATCTTCAAGAAGTCTTTCCTCGTGATGGTCATGTTCGCTCCTCCGATTCGATCTCCGGTCTCGTTGATTTTAGCAAAAAAGCCGGGCTTTTTTCCTCTATTTTTTCAGGGTGAACTCCCAGGCGCACCAGGTGCCTTCCGGCTTCGGGTCCGGCGGACAGGTGAGGCACCGCGTCTCGATACGCGGGTCGATCGTTCGGGCGAACCCGCTGTATTCGACAATTCCAACGGGCTTGCAGGGAAAGGCGGCGAGGCCCTGGCGTTCCCTGGCCTCTTGGACCCGGCAGCTTATCATGCGGAAGACCAGGCGATCGGCCGTCACTTCACCGATCTCCTGGGCGTTTATTTGGGCATAAAGCCGCAGCTTGAGGGCCTGGATGAGGGCCGGGATACCGCCGCCTTCCTTCAGGCCGAGCCGCTTCATGATCCGTTTGGCCTCGAGCACGGTGAATTTTTCCCAGGCCTTTGCGTCGAGCTCCATGGCGGCCTCAAGACCGAACCTTTCCTCGACGGCCCGGAACCAGAGACCGTCGTGGGCCAGCCAGTTGACGGCCGCGTCGCGCAAGAGCTCGATAAGCTCGCCCTTGGTAAAGTCGCCGATCTCCTTGATCCCTGTCATTGGCCTTCCCCGCTTCTTCCCGCTATTTCCGGGATCCGTTCCCTTTTGCCTCGCGCCGGCTCCGCCGCTGAGTAATAGATGGACCCCTTATGCCTCTGCCGGCTGATCCTGTTCCAGCGGAGCAACGTCTCCAGGTGCGGCCGGAGTTCGGTCTTTTTCCGGCCCAAGGAGGATGTCATATCAGCGAGCGTGACCGGCCGCCTTCGGGTCACGGCCAGGATCGCTTTCTTGAGGTCCTGGCCGCCCGGAGAAGCCGCGCATCTTCGAAAGTCGACGACCACTTCCGCTCGCTCTCCCAGAGCTTTCTTTATCCTGCTGAGCTCTGCCCGTGAGAGGGGCCGGGCCCATTTTTCCGCCGGAGGACGGACCACTGTATTCAGCTGGACTCTATCCGGCCGGATCCGGCCGACGGCCTTTTTCAACGCCCTAATGTCGGCCGGCGAATCGTTGATCCCTTTGACCAGCATGACTTCGAGCCAGATGCGGCCCGGGAACTCACGGCGGAAAAGGGCAAGTCCCCTGAGGATATCGGCGACCTTGATCGAGGGCAGCGGCCGGTTGACGCGCCGGAACGAGGCGGCCGTGGCGGCGTCGAGGGAGGGGACGACGATGTCGGCGGCCAGAAGGGCCTGCCGGACTGTCTTGCGGGTGAGAAGCGAGCTGTTCGTCAGCACGACAACCGGGAGAGCGGTCATTTTCTTTATCTCCCGGATCAGGCCTCCGATCTCCGTATTCAGCGTCGGCTCGCCTGATCCGGAAAAGGTGATATGGTCGGTCTGCGGGTTTCTGTCGATGGCCTCTTTGATTTCGTTCAGAATAGCCCTTGAGGAGAAGAAGCGACCCCGGCGGCCGGACTTGCGGCCCGTGTGTCCCAGTTGGCAGTAGATGCAGTCAAAGGAGCAGGTCTTGTAGGGGATAATATCCACTCCCAGCGAGAACCCCAGCCGCCGCGACGGGACCGGGCCGTAGATATGAGAGCGCGCTGGCGGGTTTTTCAACATTTATCTTTATATATGGAGATGAACTTGCGGAGCGACCGGTCATAGGTCCTCTCGGCCGCGGCGGGGAACAGGCAAGCCGGGAGTTCCTGGTTGCTCCAGTGATAGGCCAGGCATTCGCAGCAGACTCCCTTGCGGCTGCAGGGTTCATAGGAGCAATTGCATCGGGCGAGGTTCTTCTCCTGGCGGCA
>DAIPLF010000455.1:0-2025 GCA_036769375.1 Candidatus Aminicenantota bacterium
GCTCTTGAACCCGTATTTCCAGGGGACGACAAGCCGGATCGGAGCTCCATTCTGCGGCGGGAGGTACTCCTCGTACATGCCGACGGCCAGAAGCGTCAGGGGATGCATCGCCTCGTCCATCCGCAGCCCCTCGACATACGGCCACTGAAGGACTTTCGTCTTTTGGAACGGCATCTGCTCGGGATCGAAGAGGGTGGTGAATTCAACGAACTTGGCCGCCGGCGCCGGCTCGCACTTTTTGATAAGCTCAGCCAGCGAGTAGCCGATCCAGGGGATGACCATGGACCAGCCTTCGACACAGCGCCAGCGGGTCATCCGCTCCTCGAGCGGGGAAAGACGGATGAGGTCATCGATGGCGAATCGGCTCGGCGATTTGACCAACCCCTCAACAGCCACAGTCCATGGCCGGGTGCGGAAGTCCCGGGCGAGCACAGTGGGATCGCGCTTGGCTGTTGAGAACTCGTAGAAGTTCGTGTAGCCGCTGGCCTCCTGGAAAGAGGTGACCTTATCATCGGGCGAAATGAGAGTGCTGCGCTTGGCGATTTCCGGCTTCTCCGGGAGCCGCCTGACCTCGACCTGGGCCTTCGGTGTCGCCTGGGATTCTCCTTTGAGCTCTTTCCCCACGAGCTGGCCGGCGACGGCGCAGGCGGCCAGAGCTGCCGATCCGGCGATGAACTCGCGGCGGCGGAGGTAAAGGTTTTTCGGCGTGACATCTGAGTATTTCAGATCCGGCTGCTTCTTTATAAGCATTTCCGCCCTCCCTGATCATTTTCTCAGAAATAGGAGGGCAATATCAAACGTCACTTGGGATTGAACCTTTTTCCGCCTGATGCGTCCTATCTATTGAGATGAGCGGCAGCGGCGATTTTGAAGCGGTCTACGACCGGTACAAGGCCGATATCTTCCGGTTCATTTTTCATCTGACAGGAAATCAGGCCGAGGCCGAGGATCTCTTCCAGGAAACCTGGCTGCGGGTGGTCAGACATGGCCAGATCGGACCCGTCGGGCCGGAATTGAAGTCCTGGCTGCTGACAATCGTCCTCAACCTTCACCGGGACGGCCTGCGCCGAAAGCGGGTCCGGCGGGCGTTCCTGCTCCGGAATTATCACCGGGAGAACTCAGATCGCTCACCCACAGACGATTGCGCTCCTCCGTCAACTGAACCGGCCCGGGCGGCCGAACAAGCCTGGTTGCGGCGGGATATCGACCAGGCCATGGCCGGACTTCCGGAGAAGCAGCGCCGCGTGTTTCTGCTTTCCGAGTTCGAGGGGCTGCGGCAAACCGAGATCGCCGGGATCCTGGGGATCCCGGTGGGGACGGTGAAATCCCTGCTCTATCGGGCCGTCAAGAGGCTCCAAACGCAGCTCGCTTCCCACAATCCCAAAGCGGAGGGGATCAAATGCGATGTCAAGATTTTGAGCGTCTAATCCTGGAATCAGACGAAAGGGAACTCCTCCGGGAGGAAAGGCTGGCTCTGGAAGCGCATCTCGAGTCATGCCCCGGATGCGCCGCCTTCCTGAGCTTCCGGAGAGGCCTCCGCAGCCAGCTCCGGGAAGCGACCGGACCGGTGCTCTCCGCCGAGTTCTCGGAAAACGTCCTGCTCCGCTGCCGCGCCGAGCTCGATTCCCCATCCGGGAAGCACGCCGGGCAGGACTTGGTCAGGCGTCCGGCTGCCGTCCCCTGGCTCATCTGGGCGGCGTTTCTCATCCTGACCGGCTTGACGCTCCTCTTCCTGATCCCCGGGCTGGAGCAATTCAGGCAGAGCCAGGAGCTGACGCTCGGTACGGCGATTGTCCTGGCCGTCATTCTTCAGAACACCGTTATGCTCTTTGCTTCGCCGCTGCTCATGCGCCGCGGCCGCTTGTCTCAATATCCTTCTCGATAACCGAAAGAAATGCTAAGGAGATCTATCATGGCTAAACCGAAAGGAAGAATCAGCGCCCTCGTCATGCTTGTCTTGGTGATGGTCTTTCTGGCCTTTGTCCTGACGCCGCTGATATTGGCCCCTCTGGGCATATTCACCGG
>DAIPLF010000087.1:0-7254 GCA_036769375.1 Candidatus Aminicenantota bacterium
GAGCTCGCGGAGCCAGATATTCCGGTAGCGGACAGGATTCCCGTGATCCTGAAGCGAAATGGGCAGCTTGTCGGCCTGGGCCTTGTACGGCGGCCGCGCCTTGTGGGCCGTCGGTCCCGTCAACACGTCATTGTCGTGCACCAGGACGCCGTTTTGGAAGACCGTCATCCGCGCCGGCTCGACCAGCTCGCCGTCCGCGGCGAATCGCGGCCGGTGGAAGACGATATCAAAGCTCTGCCATTCTCCCGGCTTCCTGCAGGCGTTGACGAGAGGCGGGTACTGGCCGTAGAGGGCCGCCGCCTGACCGTCCGCATAGGTCCTATTTTCATATGAATCAAGGACTTGGACCTCGTAGAGGTCCATCAGGAAGACGCCGCTGTTGCCTCTTTCCTGGCCTTCGCCCGACACCGCTGCCGGCGCCGCCCACTCGATATGCAGCTGGCAATCCCCAAACCCTTTTTTCGTCCTGATCGACCCCGTCTTGGCGACGACTTCTATATAGCAGTCTTCCACCTGCCAACCGGCCGGACCTCCTTTGCCGTCTTCCCAGAAGGAGAGATCCTCTCCGGCGAAGAGCACGATGGCGTCCGAAGGCGCCGCCGTTGGCTGTCCCGCCAGGCCGGGGTCGACAACCGGCGGCAGCGGCCTGTTCAAGTCGTGGATGGCCCATTTCTCGAGCTCCGATTTCTGAGCTGGACTCTGGGGCGAATCCTTGAACGCGGCCGCGATGATGACGAGAACGAGCAGCAAAAAAGACGCAAGAACCCAGTGCTTTTTCATGGTCATCTCCTGCGGCGACTTAAAGCGACCAGCCCTGCCGGTATTCTTTGTGGAGATACTGATTGGCGTCGGGCAGGTTGGGGAATTCCATCTTCACCGGGTCCCACTCCAGGATGGTCTTGGCCTGGGCCATCCGCATGGCGACGTTGCCGAGCAGCATGACCTCGGTCAGCGTCGCCGAATAGGAGAAATCCGTGGTCGACTTCTTGCCCGCTTTGATGGCGGCAATCCATTCCTCGTGGATTCCGGGAGACCGCGGAATGGTCTTGGCCGGGCGTTTGTAGTCCTGCATCAGCTTTTCCGGCACCAGTCGGGGGTTCTCCCCGTAGGTGCCGCACATCAGCATGCCCTTTTTCCCGACGAAGAGGACTCCACCCCCTTCGTCGCCCATCATCCGGCCGTCGTCGAGCTCCTTGGGACGGTTGGGCATCAGCCCCCCGTCATACCAGGTCAGCTTGGTGGGGGCGAACTTGCCCCGGGCCGGGAACTCGTAGGTGACGGTCTCGGCGACCGGATAGGAGTCCTTGGTGAACACGGTGGAAGAGGCCTGGACGGTTTTTGGCTGTCCCAGGTCGAGCGCCCAGAAGGGCTGGTCCATCAGGTGGGCGCCCATATCGCCCAGCGCGCCGGTCCCGAAATCCCAAAAGCCGCGCCAGGCAAAGGGATGATAGGCCGGGTGGTAGAACCGCCACGGCGCCGGTCCAATCCAGAGGTTCCAGTCCAAGGTCGGCGGACAGGAGGGAGTCTCCTTGGGCGCATCAATGCCCTGCGGCCAGATCGGCCGGTTGGTCCAGACATGGACTTCATGTACAGGTCCGATAGCGCCGTCCCAGAGCCATTCGCAAACCAAGCGGGCCCCTTCGCCGCTGTGGCCCTGGTTGCCCATCTGGGAGACTATGCCGGCCTTTTTGGCCGCCTCAGCGAGCATCCGCGCCTCTTTGACCGTGTGGGTCAGCGGCTTCTGGACGAAGACGTGCTTCCCCATCTTGATGGCCATCATGGCGATCACGGCATGGTTGTGATCCGGAGTGCTGACCGTGATGGCCTCGATGCTTTTTTCTCTGTCGAGCATCTCGCGGAAGTCGCGGTACTTGGCGGCTTTTTCGTATTTGGCCGACTGCTCGGGCGTGTTCTGCCCGTCCGTCAAGAACTTCGCCATCATCTCGTCATCTACATCGCAGACGGCGACGATGTTCTCGGTGCTGCAACTGGCGATATCGGACTGGCCCTTCCCCATGACACCGACACAGCCGATGTTCAGGGTGTCGCTCGGCGCCTGGTAGCCCTTGCCGCCAAGAACATGACGGGGCACGATCATGAGCCCGGCCGCGGCCGCGGCTGACCGGGCCATAAATTCCCTACGCGTCAACTCTTTCATTATGACCTCCTAGGGGACGTTCCCCAAGATGCCACCTTCTTGGGAAAGGAGCCGTACATGGGGAGACTTCCATATCATTCGTTCGGGACTATGATTTATACGGACCAGGAGTTTTTGTCAACATTTTGGGCTAAAGATGATCGATAAGGATCTTGATCCCGATCAGGATCAGGATGACGCCACCCAGTAGCTCGGCCCGGCGGCCGATGACCTTGCCTAAAGCCGGCCCAAGCCTCATCCCGAGCACCGTCATGGTGAAGGCCACGATCCCGATCACGACGGCGGGAAAGATGATGGCCACGCGGAGCGCGGCCAGGCTCAGCCCGACGGCCAGGGCGTCAACGCTTGTTGCCAGCGAAAGCACGGGCAGCGACACTCCACGGGTGGGGTCGGAGCGTCTGGTATCGACGTCCCGCTCCGGTTTTAGGGACTCGGAGATCATCTTCCCCCCGACGCCCAGAAGGAGGGCGAAGGCCACCCAGTGGTCATACTTCTCAATATGGCGGACGAGAGTTTCGCCCGCCGCCCAGCCGACGACCGGCATCAGGAACTGGAAGAGCCCGAAATGAAAAGCCAGCCGGAATGTTTGCCGGCCCGTCGCCGGGTTCAGGCTCAGGCCGAGCCCGAGCGACACGGCGAAAGCGTCGAGCGCCAAGGCCAGGGCCAGTCCCAAGATGAGCAGGATATTCACGCGGGTTTGACCTTAAGGTACTCCAGCGCCAGCGAGGTGAGGAGACGTACACCCAGGGGCAGTGCCTTTTCGTCAATGTCAAAGGCGGGATGATGATGGGGGAACTCCCGGCCGTCGCCGGCGCCTAAGAAGATGAATGCGCCCGCGACCTTTTGAAGATAATAGGCGAAATCCTCTCCACCCATGATGGGATCGAATCGCTGCAGACAACCTTTCCCCAGAACCCGCTTGGCGACACCGACGGCAAAATCGACCATGGCGGCATCGTTCACGACCGCAGGATATCCCACCTCGTACCTGACGCGGCATAAGGCTCCGAACGCCTTGGCCGTCCCTTCGGCGATCTCCCGCAGCCGCCTTCTGGCCAGCGCCTGGACGGCCAGGTCGAACGTCCTCACCGTCCCAGACAGCGCGACCTCCGCGGGGATGATGTTGTGGGTCGTCCCCCCGTTGATGGTACCGAAGGTGACAACGCAGGGCTTCAAAGGGTCGACACTCCGGCTGACGATCGTCTGGCAGTTCATGACTATCTGCGCGGCGGCCACGATCGGGTCAACCGCCGTGTGCGGCATGGCTCCGTGCCCCCCTTTCCCTTTCACGGTGAGGTCAAAATTATCGGCCTGGGCCATCATCGGACCCGGGATAACCCCTATCTTTCCCGTCGGGAACGACTGCCAGAGGTGGAGGCCGAAGACGGCGTCCACCCCGTCTAGAGCGCCTTCCTCGACCATTTTCATTGCCCCGCCGGGCGGCTTTTCCTCGGCCGGCTGGAAAAGAAAGACAACCCGGCCGCTGAAATCCCTCCTCCTGCCCGTCAGAACTTTGGCGGCGGCCATCATCATCGCCATGTGACCATCGTGCCCGCAGGCATGGGCCGCACCCCTGTTCATCGAGCCGTATTCCTTCCCGCCCTCCTCCTGAACCGGGAGAGCATCCATGTCCGCCCGCAAGGCAACCGTTTTTCCTCCGCGCTTTCCCTCCAACACCGCGACCAGTCCCGTGCCGGCCGCCGAGCGCACCGCGAGCCCGAGGCCCTCGAGGAATTGCCGGATGACGGTTGAGGTTCTCTTCTCCTTAAAAGCGACCTCAGGATGACGATGGAAATCCCGCCGCCAGGCCACGATCTGTGCGGTCAAGACCGCGACTTCCGCCTCTAATCCTTGTCTCATTTCCCCCTCCTTTTCTCTTAAGCCATCTGCCTCCCGTCTTCAACCCTTGCCCGGGAAAAAAAGCTGACGGCCAAGGTTACGGCAGCATTGACCACCAGCGCCACGAACCCGGCGTTCATCCCCAAGAAAGGGTCATGCCTGGTGAAAACGAGGACGGCCGCCAGGACAAAGCCCGTCATCAAACCCCAGAAAACCCCCCGCCGTTTCACCCCGCCCCAGAAAAGCCCCAGGACGACCCCGGGAAAAAACTGGGTCACTCCGTCATAGCCGATGAGAAGCAGGTTGACCAGGGCATTCGGCAAATAAAAGGCAAAAAGAAGGGCGAACCCCATGATGACGAGGACCAGGATCCGGGAAAGCCGGAGAACCGTCTCCTCACCCGCCTGCGGACGGAGGCCCGCCTGGTAGACGTTCTTGGCCAGCAGCGTCGAAGCGAAGAGCACCAGGACAGAGGCCGGAACCATGGCCGTCACGGCACCCGCCGCTCCTACAAATCCCATGAACCAGGAAGGATAAGTCCTGTGGACAAGCTCCAGGAAAGCCAGGTCGCCATTTTTAAGTCCGGGGATAACCAGGAGCGCCGTGAAGCCCACCATGAAGACCAGAAGGATCGGGATCTGATAGAAAGGCATGATAACGGCGTTTCTCTTGATCGTCTCGGCGCTCTTGGCCGAAAAGGCTGAGCCGAAGATGTGCGGCCACATGTAGAAGCCGAGCCCGGTCAGCAGGGCGGTTGTCATCACCCAGAGAACATCCAGGTCAGCCGTCGCCCCGGGAAAGACGAGGTGTCCCGGGTGCGCTTCGGCCAGCGCCCGAAACATCTGTCCGTGACTGCCGAAATAGATCCGGGGAACGCCGATGCCGACGATGACCACGGCCGCTATCATCAATATGTCCTTGATCACGGAGACCCAGGCCGCTCCCCTTATTCCGCTGGTGAAAACGAAAGCGCAGGTCAAGACAAAGGCCAGGAGAATGGCCGTGTTGGAGCAGATCGCGCCGTTGCTCGAAACCTCAACGATGAAACCGAGCCCGGTGAGCTGAAGCTGAAGATAGGGGATGATGGACACGACCCCGATGAGGGCCACGATGACGCCCAGGCTGCGGCTTCCGTATCTCTTGATAAAGAAATCGGGCTGGGTATGGAGGCCGAAGCGCTTCCCGAATTTCCAGACCGCCGGCAGGATGAAGAAAGAAGCGACATAAGCCAGCGTTCCGTAAATCAGAATATAGAATGTCGGCGCCCCCCGGGAATACGCCCAGCCGCTCGCGCCCAGGAAGGTGAATGTCGTATAGATCTCTCCGGCCATGAGCAGCCAGATCAGGACAGCGCCAAAGCGGCGGCCGCCCACGGTCCAGTTTTCCAGGTTCATCTTGACCTTGCGCCCGGCAAAGATGCCGACGGCAGCGGAAAGAACAATAGCGGCCAGGATGATGAGCAGGGCGGAGTTCATGACTCTCCCTTTCCCCCGCCCTTGTTGAATTTCTTCTCCGCCCAGTAAGCCGCCATCAGGAGGAACGGCGTCAGAAAGATCCACAGGACGATCCAGAAGAGCAGGAAGGGCAGCCCAAGGACAAACGGCCTGAGATGGTTGATAAAAGGAAGGGCCAAGACCAGCATAAGAAACGGGATCAGGGCCAGACCAAAGGCAATCTTCGTCCCTTTCGGCATCCGGACCTCCTTTCCCATGGCGCCGCCCATTATAGGCAAAAAAACGGAGCTTCTCAATCCGGCCGGCTGTCCTCAAACCGGCGAAATTGCGGTATAATGGGGGTTTAATCAGAGCCACCCATGGACGAGAGAATCACCCTCCGCGGCGTGCGGGTCCACAACCTGAAAAACATCGACCTCGACATCCCCCTCTACAAGCTCATCGTGGCGACGGGAGTCAGCGGCTCCGGGAAGTCATCCCTGGCCTTCGACACGCTCTACGCCGAAGGCCAGCGCCGCTACCTGGAATCGCTGTCCGCCTATGCCCGTCAGTTCCTGGAACGGATGGATAAGCCCGACGCCGACTTGATCGAAGGCATCACTCCGGCCATTGCCATCCAGCAGAAAGCCGCTACCAAGAACCCCCGCTCCACCGTCGCTACGGTCACCGAGATCCATGACTTCCTGCGCGTCCTTTTTGCCCGCATCGGCACGGTCCACTGCCTCCAATGCGGCCGGCCCGTCCGCCGGGACACGATCGACTCGGTGGTCGAAACGCTCTTCCAACATCCGCGGCCGGCCAAGGTCACGATTTCCTTCGCCTGGCCGCTGGAGAAAGGCACCGCCCTCCTCAAGAAGGAAGGATTCTTCCGGGTTATTCAGGATGGTCAGGTCGTCGAGGTCGACAAAGTGGAACTCCCGAAAAAGGGTGATCTCGACATCTTCGTCGACACGCTCGTCGTCGACCCCGAGGACAGGGAGCGCCTGGTCGATTCGCTGGAGATGGGCTTCAAGAAGGGAAACGGCCGCGTCAAGGTTCGCGCCGGGGACGGGCGGGAATTCCTCTTCTCAGACAAGCTCGAGTGCAAGACCGACAGGATCGTCTACGAAGATCCCTTCCCCAACCTGTTCTCCTTCAACAGCCCTCAGGGCGCCTGCCCGGACTGTCACGGGTTCGGCGACCTGGGCGTGCTCGACGAGGACAAGATCATCCCCAACAAGAACAAGAGTCTCGAGGACGGCGCCGTCGAGCCCTGGACCAAACCGGTATCCCGCTGGTGGATGAAGGGACTGCTCCGCGAAGCGAGGAAACGGGGGATCCCAACCCAGGTCCCCTACCGAAAGCTCAAGCCTGATGAGCAGCGCTTTGTCATGGAGGGCGGCGGACCCTATGAAGGGGTCAAGGGCTTCTTCGACTGGCTTAAAACCAAGAACTACAAGGTCCAGGTCCGGGTCTTCCTGAGCCGCTACCGGAAATATGTCCCCTGCACTTCCTGCGGAGGAATGCGCCTCAACCCGCGCGCCCTGAGCGTCAGGATTGGGGGCCGCTCCATCGGCGAAGTCACCCGGATGACGGTCAAGGAAGCGGCCGCTTTCTTCCGGAAGCTCGAACTCACTGCCTTTGAGCGCCAGGTGGCCGAGAAGCTCGTGGCCGAGGTCCAGAACCGCCTGAAATTCCTCCTCGAGGTCGGCCTTGATTACATCACTCTCGACCGGATGACCTTCACCCTGAGCGGCGGCGAAGCCCAGCGGATCAACCTGGCCGCCGCCCTGAGCGCTTCGCTCGTCGGCACCCTCTTCGTCC
>DAIPLF010000456.1:0-2018 GCA_036769375.1 Candidatus Aminicenantota bacterium
CCCCCAGCAGCGCATTGTGATCCAGCCTGTTGACCTCGTAGAGCCCTCCCCATCCGCGCAACAATCTCAGGCGCTCGAAAGAAGGCACCAACCGGGCCAGCTCCGGCCACACGGCGTCCTCAAAGTACTGCCTGTCCCATTCGAAGCGGAAGCCGGGCTCGACCTCTCTGTCCTTTCCCGAAATGAATTGATGGCCTGTTTCGGGCCGGCACCAATACCCACGCGGGCTGAAAAAAAAGGGCGGGATGTCGGCGAATTTCTCAGCCGGGTCGAAGTGGAAAACCATCTTGGGCGAGGGATCGACCGGGAGCTCCACTCCGGCCATGGCCCCCACCTCAGCCGCCCACGGCCCGGCCGCGATCACCACGGCCCGGCCGTCAATCCTCTCTCCCTTGGCTGTTTTGAGCCCGATGACCCGGTCTCCGTGCCGCAGGATCTCGGTGACCTCGTCGTGAACAACCTTTGCTCCTAATGATCTGGCCTTGCGAAGATAGCCTTGGAGTATCCCGTAGGGATCGGTGTACCCGGCCCGTGGACCGTAGGAGCCGCCGAGCAGGCTCTCCACGTTCATGGCGGGAACGAGTTTTTTGATGTCTTCGGGCGTTAAGAGCTCCACTTTGACGCCCAGGCTTTTCTGCAACTCGTATTGTCTTTTTAAGGTCTTCCAGTTATTTTCAGCGCCCAAAAAGAGGTAGCCCACCTGCCGATATTCGGCGTTGGCCCGTTCCCCGTCCACCGCCATTTCCTCATCGAACCGCTCGATGGCCTCAATGCTGTAGAGGCCGATGTCAATATTGACTTTGGTGCTGAATTGCTGCCGCACGCCTCCCGCGCTGAGCGCTGTCGAGGCGTACTTATAAGTGGGATCCTTTTCCAGGACGACCACTGATCCGTCAAGCCCGTCCTGGAGAAGATGATAGGCCAGGCTGCTGCCCATCACGCCGCCTCCGATGATGAGGACGTCGTAACTGGAAATGCCCATGGCCTCTCGCTTGCCGGCGGTCAGGCCCTTTTCAGCTTCTTGAGGAAGGCGGGGTCGACGTCGGTGCCGAGGCCTGCCTTCTCGGGCAATGTGATCATCCCGTCCTTGACGGTCATTCCGTCGACGATCGGGTCGAAGGTGTGCTCGAAGTAGCCGTCGAGGTCGGCGAAGACGATGTTCTGGCAGGCGCCGTGGACGTGAGCCGCCGCGGTCAGCCCGAGCCGTGTTTCGATCATGCAGCCGAGCATGCAGCGGATGTTGGCGGCCTCACCGATGAGGGCGATCCGCAGTCCGTTTGTCATCCCTCCGGCCTTCATCAGCTTGATGTTGAAATAATCGCAGGCGGCGGCGCTGATGAGCTCTATGGCGTCGGCGGGGGAGTGGAGCGACTCATCGGCCATGATCCCGATCGGGCTTTCGTCCCGGACCTGCTTCATCCCGGCGATGTCGGAGTGAAGGCCCGGCTGTTCACAGAACTGGATATTGAATTTCTCCATGGCCTTGAGGGCGGTGATCGCCTGGGCAACGGTCCAGCCCTGGTTAGCGTCGATCCGGAGGCCGTAGTCATAGCCGATCGCATCGCGGATCGCCTGCAGCCTGGCCACATCCGCGGCCGGGTCCATTCCGACCTTGATCTTGAAGGTTTTGAAACCGGCGGCCAGCCGCGTCTGGACGCTCTTAACCATGTTCGCAGGTGTATCGATACCGGTCGTGACGTCGGTTTCGAAGGCGGTCTTGTCCCCTCCCAGCAGGCGAAAAACGGGCAGGCCGGCCGCTTTCCCGAGGATGTCATACAAGGCCATGTCGAAGGCGGCGATGAGGGCGGGGTTGCTAAAGAGAAAACCCCCGAAAAGCTGATGGGCGCTCTCGATGGCCAGGGGGTCTTTGCCCTTGAGCATCTCCCGGATCGCCCGGGCCGCGGCGACATTGGTCTCTTGGGTGTCGCCCGTGACCGGCTGGAAGGGGCTGGATTCGCCGATCCCGGTGATCCCGGCGTCGGTCACGATCCGGATCAGCACCCCGCTCGAAGTGGTGA
>DAIPLF010000457.1:0-2013 GCA_036769375.1 Candidatus Aminicenantota bacterium
TGGGGGACGATCAGCCCGACGAACCCGATGACCCCACTCACGGAAACAGAGACGGCAGCCAGCAGGGTTGAGACGGCCAGGAAGGTCCGCCGGACCCGAGCGACCGGGCTGCCCAGGGATTGGGCCATCTCATCCCCGAGGACAAGGAGGTTCATGTCTTTGGCCAGCCATTGGGCGATGAGAAGGCAGAGGACGAGGTAGGGAGCGACCATGCCGGCCTGCCGCCAGTCAGCCAGGGCAAAGCTCCCGAGAAGCCAGAAGACGGCTTGTTCAAAAGAGTCCGACTTCATGAAAAGGAGGAATGAAGTCAGGGAAGAGGCGACTGCCCCGGCCGCGATCCCGGTCAGGAGAAGCGTCTCGACCTTGAAGCCCGCCTGCGTCTGGGAGAGAAGATAGACCAGGGAAACGAGGACGAACCCGACCCCGAAGGCGAAGATGCTTTGCAAAGAAAAGCCCCAAGCGCCCACCGCCCCGAGACCGAGGGAGAGGCAAAGCACAGCACCGAAGGAGGCTCCGGACGAGACGCCGACGACAAAGGGATCGGCCATGGGGTTCTGGAAGTAGCCCTGGAGAATGGCCCCGGACAGGGAAAGGCTGGCCCCTACCAAAAAGGCCAGGAGCGCGCGGCAAAGCCGCAGATCGAAGAAGATCGTCCGGTAGGTTTGATCCTTATGGAAGAGAAAATCCCAGAGGTGGCCGGGGCTGGTTGGAACGGCCCCGATCGCCATAGAGAGCAGAAGAGATGCGGCCAGAATAAGGAGGAGGACGATCGCAAAGGCCGCCCTTTTTCTGCCGGGATTCATCATCGGGCCTCGAATTTCTCCGGATGAAGGATGCGGGCCACCGCCTCCAGGGCGCCGATGAGCCGCGGTCCGAAGCGGCCGGCCATATTCTCATCGAGCCAGTGGATATTGTCGTCTTGGACCGCCCGGATATCCTTGAAGCGCGGGTCGGTGCGGAAGGATTCCCCGGCCCGGGAAAAGAAGTCCCCGTCCTTGGCCATGATGATAATGATATCCGGGTTTTCGTGGATGAGCTGTTCGCGGTTGAGTTGGAGCCAGCGCCGCGGGACGCCCCCGGCGATGTTCTGGCCCCCGGCCTGGACGAGAAGGTCATTGAGGTAGCTTCCCTGGCCGCAGGTCCAGAGGCCCTGGCCGTAGACTGAGAGAAAAACTTTGGGCCTTTTGGCGACGTCGCGCACGGCCAGCAGGATGGCCTTGCGTTTTTCTTCGAGGAAGCCCGCAAGGGACTGGGCCACTCTTTCCGCTCTTGTCACCCGGCCGACCTTTTCGATCGTTTCAAAGAGCCCCTCTAGCGAGCTCCCCAGGTTCAGGACGAACACGGGAAAATGGAGGCTCCGGAGCTTATTCAGGATACCCAAGGGATTTCCCCTGAAGGCAATGATCAGGTCGGGCCGGAGGGACTGGATCTTTTCCAGGTTGGGGTCCACCAGGCCGCCGATCTTTTCTTTCTGGAGAGCCTCGGCCGGATAATCGCAATAGCGGGTGACTCCGACAATGCGGTCGCCGAGGCCGAGGGCAAAGAGGATCTCGGTGACGTTCGGGGCCAACGAAACGATGCGCTGAGGGGCTGAGACAAGAGTGAACGGGGTGCCGAAGTCATCGGTTATCGTTATCTGCTGCGGCGATATCGAAGTCGCCAGGAGTGATAACAGGAGGAAAAGTGTCATTCCTCGACCTGCTGATCTGCGGATGGTCTTGGGATGAGGGAAATCTCAGGAAGCTTCGAATAGCGGTTCTCGCGGATATCCACGTCGGCTCGGAAGACGTCCTTGATATTTTCCCGGGTGATCATCTCTGCCGGAGCCCCATGGGCGGCGATCCGGCCGTCTTTGAGGAAGATGATCTTCCGGGCATAGGGGATGACGAGGTTGATGTTGTGTTCGGTCGCCAGGATCGTCTTTCCTTGTTCCTTCTGAAGCCTCGCCAGGATCTCGAAAACTTCGAGACCGTAGTTGAGGTCGAGGTGGGAGCTGGGTTCGTCCAGGAAAAG
>DAIPLF010000088.1:0-2912 GCA_036769375.1 Candidatus Aminicenantota bacterium
CCAGGCGGCCGTCCCGATAGGCGAGCAGAAGAATGGCCTGGCAATAGCCGAAGGCTTTATTCTTCTTGGGGTTGAAGTACTTCCATTCATCCATATAGATCGGATGAACCCAGTTGCGCTGGTTCTTATGGAGCTTCTCCGGAAGGTAGATGAACGCCTTCATATCCCGGTGCGTCTTGACCTCACGGATGTCAATGTCCAGGGGACTCTCCCTTTTGGACGGTCCTTCCGGTCCCATCTAGATCTTCATCGGCATGAGAACATAAGTATATTTGATGTCCTCGTCCAGATCCGGCCTCATGATGGCGGCGCTGTTCTCGTCCTTGAGCTCCAGGCGGACCCTCTCGGAGCCGATGGACAGAAGAAAGTCCAGGAGATACTGAGAGTTGAATCCGACCTCGAGCTCGGCGCCCTTGTAGTCGACCTCGAGATCGTCCCGGGCCTCGCCGATCTCCGGGTTGGATGAGAAAAGCTTGAGGCTTCCCTTTCCGATCGAGAATTTCACCCCCCTGGAGCGTTCGCTCGACAACAGGGAAACCCGGCGGATGGCCTGGGTAAACTCCTCCTTGTCCACCCGGAGGAGGTGGGGGTTATCCTTGGGAATAACGGCCTCAAAATTGGGGAACTTGCTCTCTATGATCCGCGAGATCAGCATCCGGTTCCCCACCCTGAAGAACAGGTTGTTCTCGTCGTGGTCGAATTCCACCGAATCGTTCGTCATCTTGCGCAGCTCTCCCAGGGACTTCTTGGCCACGATGACCCGCACTTCCTCCGCCGGGTCCATCCCGTCCACGCACATCGATGTATGGGAGAGCCGGTGACCGTCCGTACTCACAAGCTCCATCCCGTCCTTCTTCAGGACAAGAAGCGCGCCGTTCAGATAGTACCTCTGCTCCTGGGCGATGGCGAAATAGACCCGGTCGATCATCTCCTTGAACCTGTCTAGAGGCAGGACAATCCTCTTCTCGAAGCTGGCCCCCGGCACCATGGGGTAATCTTCCTTGGGCAGGCACAATACCTTGAACTCGCTCTTCCCGGAGCTGATCTCCAGCATGAGATCATCGTTTTCCTCAAAGGTGATCATCTTATCATCGGGCAGAGACTTGACGATTTCAAAAACCTTCTTGCCTGAAACCGTAACCGCACCGGGCTCTTCCGCTTTGACCGGAAAATGGGTCCTCAGCCCGACTTCCAAGTCGGTCCCCGTCATGTCGACCTTGTCTTCACCGACACTGACCAGGATATTGGCTAAAATGGGCATCGTGTTCCTTTTCTCGACAATGCCCTGAAGAAGCTGGAGTTCGTCGAGGATGACTTCCTTGGCCACGGAAAATTTCATTTTTCCACCTTTCTTCGAGACATTATTCTTCTTTATTATCTTATTATTAAGTTACTCTATTTAAGAAGAAGAAGAAAATCAATTGGAAATGTGCAGATCATCGCTAAACCATTGATAATTTTACTGAATCAAGCCGATCAGGTTGTTGATTTCTTTGTTGAATTCGGGATTCTTGCGCCGCATCTTCTCGATTTTGCGCACACTGTAGAGCACTGTGGTGTGGTGTTTTCCACCGAACTTCTTGCCGATCTCAGGCAGGCTCACTTTAGCCAGGTCTTTGCAAAGGTACATGGCGACTTGCCGGGGGAAAGCGACCTTGGGAGAGTTGTTCTTGGACTTGAGCTGGGCGAGCTTGATCTTGAACTGATGGGCGACCAGTTTTTGGATCTTTTCCACAGAGATGACCGCGCTCATTGAATCGAGCAGACTTTTCAACGCTTCCTTGGCGATCTCGAGGTCGACTTTCTCTCCCTTGAGCGATGAATAGGCGATGACCCGGCGGAGGTAGCCTTCGAGTTCGCGGATATTAGAGTGGACCTTGTCGGCGATAAATAGGGCCACACTCTCGGGGAGGGCGACGCCTTCAACCTGGGCCTTCTTCTTGAGAATAGCGATGCGGGTTTCGATATCGGGCGGCTTGAGGTCGGCGATCAGCCCCCATTCGAATCGCGAGCTGAAGCGCTCCTCGAGCTGTGGAATTTCCTTGGGCGGGCAGTCGCTGGAGATGACGATCTGTTTCTGGTTTTCGTAGAGATGGTTGAAGGTGTGGAAGAACTCCTCCTTGGTCCGCTCCCGGCCGGAGAGATAATGAATGTCGTCCATGAGGAGAAGGTCGATGCTGCGGTACTTCTGCCGGAACTCGAGGATCTTGCCGTATTGAATGTGGTTGATCAACTCGTTCATGAATTTTTCGGTCGTGACGTAGAGGATCTTGAGGCGCTGCTGTTTGGCCAGGGCGGAGTGGCCGATGGCATTCATAAGATGGGTCTTGCCGAGGCCGGCGCCGCCGTATATGTAGAGCGGGTTGTACGATTTGGCGGGGTTCTTGGCCACCGCCAGCGCGGCGGCGTGGGCGAACTGGTTGCAGCCGCCGACAACGAACGTCTCAAAGCTGTAATTGGGGTTGAGGTTGGGGCTGAGGAGAGGGCCGTGCTGGGTGCGCCTTTCCTCAGGAGAGCGCCGCATGAAGGGGCCGGGAGTCTCGTCGAAAATATACTTGATCTCGTAAGGCTTGCCGAACAGGGCCTGAGCCGTCTCGCCGATCAGCTCGGAATAATGGAAGGAGAGCCAGTCGCGGAAGTAGGAATTGGGGACTTTGATGTAGAGAATGTCTTTCTCTTGGCCGATATAGAGGGTCGGCTCAAACCAGGTCTCGTAGCTGTTCTGGTCGACCCTTTTTTTTACGCCCTGGAGGATATCCTGCCAAGCGTTAAGTTTTTCTTTATCTTGCATGACGGCCTTTTAAATTTCCACAGAAAAATCCACAACTGTGGAAAACCTTGCAGGTTTGCTGAAACGGCGTCCGCGAAGGCGAGGGGAATCATAGCATTCCGAAAAACTGATTTCAAGAGGG
>DAIPLF010000088.1:3012-7209 GCA_036769375.1 Candidatus Aminicenantota bacterium
GCGTCCGCGAAGGCGAGGGGAATCATAGCATTCCGAAAAACTGATTTCAAGAGGGATATTGAAACAAGGTATCAGAAGTCCAGGCCGATCCAGAACTTGGTCTTGAAGCCGCCGAAGCTTTGGATGGAGAAAGGGTTGGCGAAGTCCGGCCAGCCCAGCTGCTTGACCCATTCGATATGGATGGGGAGGCCCAGGAAGAAGAGCTGGATCCCCCACCCGTAGGACCCGATGGCATCGAGGACGACCGCCGGTTCAAACGGCGCGGGGTAAAGGGAGAATTCCGCCGGATAATCGTAGAACTTGGAGCGGGTGAGGTCGAAAAAGAAGACGGCGCGGATGGGTCCGATGGTGCCGATGATGGTGGAAGCGATGTTGATCAGAGGGAGGCGCAGCTCGGCGTTGCCGAACCAGCCCTCGGTGCAGGCGATGTTGTAGAAATAGGCGGACCGGACTTGGTTATTCCCTCCGTAGTAGGAGATATAAGGGTCCCGGCCCCGGCTGGCCCAGCCTTCGAAACGAAGAGCCAGGAGGGCGTCGCTTCCTAGGTAAAGATACTTGCGGAGGTCGGCCCGCACCGTCGTGTTGCTGAAGAAGCCTGCGGCGACCGGAATGGCTTGGGCCAGGTAAAAGCGGAAGGTGTGGCCGGCGCGCGGTCCGTAATAAGGGCTGAAATGGGTCGTTTCGCCGACGAGGGCGAGAGAGGCGGAAAGAACGTTGCCGTTCCAGAAATAGCTGTAGCTCCCCGGGCCGACGCCTTGCTGGAAGAGATCGTAGGGGTCGAGGAAACTCTCCTCGTAGCGGAAGAACCCGAAGTTGCCCTCCAGCCGGTAATACCGGTCGAGCGGATAATAGGCGTCTATATTGACGCTTGTGATCTTGCGGTAGGCGATGGCATCCTGGTAGGTGAGGCGATTATAGAGAGACGGGTCGATATAAGCATAAGGAGGGTAATAGAACATCGTGAACTGGTAGAAGGTCGGCATGAACTGGAGTCGCCTTTTCTGGTTGAGATAAGAGAGATAATAGGATGTCATTCCCCGGGCCTGATAGAGCATCACCAGGAAATTGTGGTCGCCCAGCAAGTCGCCAAAAGAGAGGGCGGCTCCGCCGTAGATCGAGCCGTCAGAGGAAACGAGGATATCGATCGGCGGCCGCCCGGCGACATAAAGCTCATTCAAGCCAGGGTAAGGCTCGATCTTCTCCTTATCGATGTCCAAGGTGAGGGCCGGCTTGAACCGGCGCAGCGGCTCAGCGCTCCCGAGTTGGGCGAAGGTGAACCGGTCCTCGACCGTACCCGCGAGCCTGGCCGAGAAGACCTGATAGGAGCCTTTATTGAAGGATGAGAAGAAGAGCTTTCCGGGATCGGCCGGATGGGCCGAGGGGAAGAAGTTTCCGGTCCAGACATCCGTATACCGCTTGACCTCTCCTTTGGTGAGGTCAACGGAATAGATGTTGAAGGCTTCCCGGACGTCGCCGACATAATAGACCAGGTGCGAGTCGGCCGAAAAGGATGGACAGGTGGTGTTCCCCGGTCCGAAAGTCAACTGGGTCTTTTGGCTGAGGTCGGCGAGCGGGGAGAGAAAGAGCTTGTCGGTATCGTCCAAGCGGATCGAATAGACGATAGAAAGGCCGTCGGGAGAGACGGCCGGCGCTTTCTCGAAATAATCGTCCCGGGTCAGGTTGACGGTCACTCCGCTTTCGAGGTCGAGCTTGAAGATGTCGTGCGTCCCCTTGATGAAGGCGGTGAACAGGACCGACCGGCCGTCCGGGAAAAAACGGGGCGCGGATGGCCGGTCATAATCGATTTGATATTTCCTGGTGATGACACCGCGGACAGGGTCGACGAGATAAAGGGAATATCTCCGGCCGTCCCGGGCGATAAAGGCGATGGCGTCCCCGTCGGGCGACCAGGCGATATCGCTCCCCAGAGAGGGGTCGTACTCGTAGATGATATATTCGTACTTCGTGGTAAAACCCGGAGTGATGTTCTTGACGATCGAGCCGTCTTCGACCGAGACCAGGACGAGGTCGACGTCGAAATCGGAGACGTTGTAAGTCAGCGCCGCGACCAGGTCTCCGGAGGGCGAGACGGCGTGGGAGAACGTGAAGTAATAAGGGTTGAGCGGGAACTTGGGGCCGAGGGCGATGCTGTAGTCGGCCGGATTCTCGCGCAGGAGGTATTTCCTGTTCTTCTCCCGGAGGTATTTCTGGAACTCTTGGTTGAAATCCAGGGTCTTGATATTGAAGGCCCGCTTGACGGGAGCGATCTTCCTGATGAGGGGCGAGCCTTTGATCGACTGCCAGAGGTCCTGGACCGCGTTCCTGCCGAAGCGGACCTCGATGAAATCATAGATGGCGTGGCCGAAGTCGTAGGAGGGGTCGCGCGGCATGGGAAAACGGCTTTCGAGGTCCCCGGATTCTGCCATATCGGGAAGGCGATCGTTCAGCACGGCGTCCCGCACGATCATCGTCGACCAGGAGGACCAATCCTGGGTGGCGTACTCGGACAGCCCTTCGAACAGCCAGAGTGGCGGGACATTCAGCGCAATGAGGGACGCGGTCTGGCTTCCCCAGAGGATATCGAACTCGAAGATATGGGCCAACTCGTGCTCGATGAGGCGCTGGAGCTCGTCGAGGGGCATATCGCCATGGATACCGATCCGGTGGAGGAGGGGCTCGCTCACCCCGAGCACGCCTTCGGAGATGTCAAACACGTTGGAGAGCTCGAAATCCGTGAAGGTGGTGTAGTAGATGAGCGGCACGGGGTCGGAGAGCTGGTGCTTAAGGATCTCGCTCAGCTTCTGGTAGGCGCTCTCGGACAGCTCAGCGACGTTCTTAAGGGCCTGCGGCTCATCGGCGTAGAAATGGATGCGAAAGTGCTCGGTCGGATAGGTCTTCCAGCGGAAGGTTTCGTAGATGACTTTGTTCTTTCCGTAATAAGGGTAGAACATGAACTCCTGGGCGGCGGCCGCCGCAGAGATGAGGAATAACATCAGCGCAACCCTGGCCGCTGAGCGGGAAGGAAACGTCATCGGGGCTTCCTCATTTGAGAAGAAGGTACCTTTCCTGAATTCTCTCTTCACTCAACAGCGGACGGAAGAGCTTCGTCTTAACCCTTTGGGCGAGTTCATAGAAGGCGAAGTCGGCCCGCTGCTTGGTGCTCGAATAGGCCTTGGTCTCCTTGAAATCCCTGTCCAGTATGGCCTCCCCGCTGTCGGCCCGGATCAGGTAGAGATGCAGGCTGAGCGAAAAGACGGTGCGCTCGGCGATCCCCCTCTGCCGCAGCAGCGGGTCGTCCCGGTCGGCCTTGGAGGTGTCGAGGATGGTCTTGCGGATTTCCCTGGTCAGCTCCGCCTTGCCGGTGACATAGAGGACGCGGGTGGACCCGGGCGCCAGGGACTTCCAGAAATCCGGCTTCCGGAAGAGCTCGTCGCCTGCCAGTGCGACCGGCTGAGAACTGACCTTAAAATGCAGCTTCCTTTCGAACTCCGGTCCGAAGTACTCGGACAATTCTTTGTTCAAGTCGAGGCCCGCGGTCTCCTTGCCGACGAGAAAGCCGCTGAAGACCGCCTGCTCGAACTGTTCGAGATGGAGGGGCGAATAAGCGGGAATCTCCACCCGGATCTTGCGGTACCTGTCCCCGCCGCCGCAGGCCGCGAACAGGCACAGCGCAAGCAAGAGGACCGGGCTACTTCTTCTCATCTTTTGGGGCCTTGCCTTTCTGGCCTGGCTCTCCCGGCGCGAGGTTATCCTTGAAGTTCTTGAAGTTGAGCTTGACCCAGGGGTTATCGGGGGCCAGCTTCAGCGCGGTCTCGTATTCTTTCCGGGCATCTTCCCAGAGTCTCTTTTTTTCATAGGCCACGGCGAGGTTGTTGTGGGCGGCGACCGATTGCGGGTCCTGGGCGAGGACCTTTTGCCACCTGAAAATGGCTTCGTCCCAAAGTTCCTTGTCCGCCGCCCAGACGCCGAACCCGACCTGGTCCGCGAGGCGCGGCCCGGCACAGCCGAAAACAAGGGACAACCCCACAAAGGCCAGGGCGATTCCCGCCGCAGAGGTCTTGGACATGCTGCCTTTTTTGAAGGTACCTTTTTTCCGGGCCTCCGTCAAGCGCATGCCAGGATAGGCAAATCCGCCTATACCCCCTCGCCTTTGCAAAAAGAGGTTCTCTGTAGATATAATGGCGGGCGGAGGACGAA
>DAIPLF010000001.1:0-22609 GCA_036769375.1 Candidatus Aminicenantota bacterium
AGCGCCAAGGATATCATAAGATAGGGGCTTAATTCAATTTAAGGGAGGCTCGGGGTAGTGGCCTCGAAACCGCTCCAGCCACTGCCCCTCGCCTTGATCAATGTAAAGACCTAGCGGGCGAGAGGGGCGTCCCTTCCAATACTCCCAGGAAAATGGTCTCCAGCCGCTCGGCAAGGGCGTCCCAGGTGAATTCACTGATCTTGCGTCGCCCGGCTGCCGCCAGGCGTCCGCGAAGCTCGGGCTCCCTGATCAGGCGTTTTATCTGGCGGCGCAATAGGATGGGGTGAGCGAAGGGCACGACGAGGGCCGTCTCATTGTGGACCGCAAAATCCCGGCTGCCGCTGGGAGTGCAGACGACGGGAAGGCCGCAGGCCATGGCCTCAGCAGCCGTGTTGGCCCAGCCGGCACGGCGTTCGGCGCTGACAAAGACATCCGCCTGGGCATAAAGCCAGGCCATTCTATCCTGAGGAAGGTTGAGATGAAAATCATGGGGAACCGATGTCCGGATAAGCGGCCGGGGATCGCGCCTATCTTCGCCGACCAGGCTGTCAAAAAGAATCAGGCGGAGAGTGTCATCCCTCATATGAAGTCCCTCGACGGCCTTGATGACCTGGCGGACGCCTTTTCTTTTTTTGTAGACCCGGCCATAGCACAGAACCTTGAATTCCCGGCCAGAGCGAGGTCGGCCGGAGAGGGGCTGAGGGACGGTCTGTTCTTCGGAGTCGGCCCTCGCCGACCCGGGCTCTTTCAGCGGATGGAATATCTCCGGGTTTATTCCGCCCGGAGCCGGGAAACACCGCACTTTATATTTCCGCTCGATCCGCCGGCAGACGCCTTCGGAGCTGCCCAAATAATGGTAGTTTCGGCGGGCGACGGCTCTCTCCTTTTTGTGGCCCTCGAGGACAAAATAAAAGAATTTCGCCCCGGCTCTGAGGCGCTCGAACTGAGGGAGTATCGAGTATTCGCTGCAGAATCCAACCTCAAATAGCTCCTCCGTGATCGCCTCGAAGGGCCTGACCTCTCCCCTGAATTCCAGCCAGTCCGGCTGCTTCCCGGCCCGGGTGAAAAGGACGACGCGATGTCCTCTCCGGATAAGCGCGTTCCCAACCTCGATGGTGCGCCGGACCCCTCCGAAGACCTCTACATGGGGAAGCAGCGCGGCGATGTTCATTTGAGGATGAACGTAACATGAGCGGCCCTACCCGTCAAGGTTCTGCGGGTTTCGCTTCCGGGCCGCCTCTCAGCCCCCTTCCTGCGCATCCTCAGGGTTATTGACTTTGGGCGACTGGAAAAATATACTTATACCCGCTTCGGAGCGCAGCTCTTCGACAGGATGGCGAGGTAGCTCAGTCGGTAGAGCGAGGGACTGAAAATCCCTGCGTCGACGGTTCGATTCCGCCCCTCGCCATTCCTTTTCCCCCTATTTTCATTGTTTTCTTTTTTAGCACCATTAGCCAGATTTAAGCAGATTTAAGCACAATTTGTTACACCGGTATTACACGGGGAGGGGTCCAGCCGGAGGGCTCGGCGGTCAGTCGGATTTGTCCGGGAAATCCTTCCCGGACGCGGCACGGGTTTCGTCAGGGAGAAGCGGATAATGGGCCCCGAAATATAAGTTGAAGAGCACGCGGAACGTGTTGACGGGGGATATCGAGGGGTAAAGGACACTCGTGTCGACGCCGGGGAATGCCATCGCGTTCAGGATCGGCTCGCGAATGCTTTTTTTCCAATGGCGCATCTTCGTTTTTCGGCGGGCGATGTTCGAAATTAGCCCCGGACCCTCGTCCGATTGAAGGATGATCACGACGGGGCGGGATGCGCCCTTCAATAGCGCGGAGACCGTCCGCATCAGCAGTGTATTGGTATAGCGCACCTGGTCGATATACGTAAAATCCTTGCTCTGGCCGGGATCGTGGGTGTCCTCTCCCTTCGGGCCGAATACGTAGGGGCCATGGGTAGCCAAGATGTGGGTAAACACAAACCTGGGCCCTTTCGCGGCCGGTATCCGCTCCAGCTGAGCGAATTGTTGGAGGATTCGGGCCCGCTTGCGGGGTGTGATGAACAGGTCGCGGGCAAACGGCTGCAGGGCCGTCGTGCCGACGAACTTCTGTAAGAAATCACTCCAGAATCGGTCGATCCCTGTCCCAACCAGATTGCGGTCGGCGAAGGGATTGGTGGACGCCCCTTCCCACCAGGACCCCTGATGGAAGTACGTGTAACCCAGGGACTTTAGCACACGCCGGACCCGGGAATCCTTCAGGATATGGTAGACATACCTTTGCCCGAAACCCTTTTCTCCCCAGATTCGGTCGATATAGTCCATGTTCAGCGAGCTGGCCAGAGACATGAGGGTTTGGGGATAATTGCAGCGGCTGTCGCCGGCAATATAGAAGCCCTGAGCGCGGAGGAAGCCAAGGAACTCGCTATTGTCGAAGCCAAACTCGGTTGTCAGGGCCTTCTCATTGGCGTATCGGTCAAGGATCACATAATAGATGTCAGGCAAAAGGCTCGTGTCGGGCCTCATGTCGGCGAGCCGGGCGTCCTCCTGAAGATCGGTCATTCCGAGTTCGCGGACAGACACCTGCGACCGGGGCCACGCGATCTGCGCGACCGCAGACAGGATGAGCACCAGGGCGAAGAGATTGAGGCCGGGGATCAAACCCGAGAGATCGCGGCGCGTTAGGAGGACTATGGCCGCTATGACCAGGAAAGCCGCTCCCCAGGGGAGAAGTACCCAAGGCGGAAGGTCTAGGCTGCTCCCGAGATGGCCGTATGTAAAGAACATTAAACAGAACAGGAACGTTAACAAAGCAGCCTTCCGGCCATCGCGGACAAGGGCCCACGCAGCCAGCCAGACCAGGGCAGTTAGAGCCAGGGAAAAACCTGAAGCCAGAAGGGCCGTTTTGGCGGAAGCCTCGTCGAGGTTATGGGAATAGAGGAATAATGCCGGGAACGGGGAGAAAAGCCATGGATAGAAGGAAAACTTTTGCCACCCCTTACGCATGATCTACCAGCTCCGATCGAGGCAGGGATATAGTATCGAAATGCCGTCTGAGGTTCAAGTGCTTCAGCTCGTCCGCCTCGACCCCCGGAAGCGGGTCGGCACCTCCAGGGCTAAGGAACGGGCCTTGTATTGAGTAGGACCAGGAATTAGCGTAATAATAAGATTGAAAAACAATGAGGAGACGAGGTTTTCTGAAACTGGCGGGTCTTAGTGCCTGGTCGGCGTTAACCCCTGGATTCAGCTCGAAAAGATTTGACCTAGAGAACCCCCCAAAAACCCCCTCCCCCAATATCGTAATAATCTTGACTGATGATGTCGGATATGCCGGACTTGGCTGCCAAGGTGGCCAGGATATGTCGACCCCTAACATTGATTCACTGGCGCGAGACGGAACGAGATGCACAAATGCTTATGCCAGCAGTCCGGTCTGCGCTCCAACCCGGGCCGGTTTGATGACCGGAAGATACCAGAACCGTTTTGGCTACGAAACCCATACGGGTCCGCCGAGACAGCAAGTGAAGGACGACATCGGCGTACCCACCGCTGAAATATTCTTGCCGGAGATCCTTCAGAAGGGACGATACAAAACCGCTATTATCGGCAAATGGCATCTTGGCTTAAATGAAAAATACAGACCCAACGGGCGAGGGTTTGATGAGTTTTTTGGCTTCCTTGCCGGCGATCATGATTACTACGATTGGGGTTCCCAATCCAGCAATCCCATTTACCGGAATTCAGAGATTCAGCAACAACCTCCGAGCGACCGGGAATATCTGACCGATGTTTTTTCAGATGAGGCTGTTTCATTCATTCAACGGAACAAAACCGGGCCGTTTATGCTTTATCTGGCGTATAATGCCGTGCATAGCCCTTTGCAGGTCCCTGAAAGATACACCCGTCATCTTCCCCGGACCATGCCAAGAAAAAAAAGAAAAATTGTGGGGATGACAGAAGCGTTGGATTCGGGCATTGGCAGGGTCCTCGAGGCTTTACGGAAGAATCATCTCGAAGAGGACACGCTTGTCGTCTTCTTCAATGACAATGGAGGGAACCCGGGGATCGGGAAAAAAAGCAATGCCCCGCTTTCGGGCGGAAAGGGGCAGCTAAAAGAGGGCGGCATCCGGGTTCCATTTATCTTCCGATGGCCGGCCAGAATACCTGCCGGCAAGACTTATAGCCAGCCGATCATTTCCCTCGATGTTTATGCCACAGCGGTTGCAGCAGCGGGTCAGCGGTTGCCAAAAGACAGACAGATTGATGGCGTAGACCTGTTGCCGTACTTAGAGGGTAAGAGGTCGGATTCTCCCCACGAATATCTTTTTTTCAGACATGTCAAGAGCTATGCGGCAAGAAAAGGCCCTTATAAACTCTACCTTGACAAGGAGCTCGACCAGTCGAAGTTGTACAATCTTGAGACGGATATAGCAGAAGAGAACAACCTTTCGGACAAAATGCCCGAAACCGTTGAAGAGTTGAAAAGAGCCTTAGAGAACTGGGAGAGCCAGATGGCTCCCCCGCAATCAGAAGGCCATATTTTGAATTCTCGGCTGACTTATCGGGTAAAAAACAGGAAGTGAAGCTCTGAAAATTGCCCCGGCGCGGCCATCATAATATCACCGCGAGAACCAAAACCGCTTTTTTCAGAGGTCGCCCCCTTTATCAGAATCACGGGCCCTGATTAGTCCGGGAAGCCGGGAGAGCGGATGGGCCTCAATAGTGGAGTTCAGCTCAACCCAAGAGAGTCTTGATCATCTCCCTGACCGGGCCGCCGAATTCCGGGTGTTTCAGAGCCAGCGCGATCGTGCCCTCCAGAAATCCCAGCTTGTTCCCACAGTCGTACCGCCTTCCCTCAAATAAGTATCCATAGACGGGTTGGCTGTCGAGCAGGCCCTTGATGGCGTCCGTGATCTCGATCTCTCCCCGTTGATTCGGGGGAGTTCTTTTGATCGACTCAAAGATCTGCGGCGTGAACACGTACCGGCCCAATATCCCCAGATCAGAGAAGGCCTTCTCCGGCCCGGGCTTCTCGGCCATATCGGAGATCTCAAAAAGCCGCTCGGACAGCTGCTTCTTGACTTTGATGATCCCGTATTTCCTGGTCCCCTCCCTGTCCACCCGCCCGAGGACAACCACCGTCCCGCCGAGCCTTTCGAAGGCGTCCGTGAGCTGCTTGATGCAGGGCACGGGACAATCATAGATATCGTCGGGTGTCAGGGCGGCCACCGGCTCTCCGGCGGCGAAGCCTTCACCCATCAGGATGGCATGACCCAAACCCATCATTTGAGGCTGACGGATGTAGCTGAATTCGGCCAACACGCCGAGCCGGCGCACTTCCTCGAGCAATTCGCGCTTCCCCTTTTTCTCCAGGAACGCCTCGAGCTCGGGGCTGCTGTCGAAATGGTCCTCGAGAGCCGATTTCCCCCGGCTTGTGATCACGGCGATCTTTCGGATGCCCGCTCCGACGGTCTCCTCCACAGTGTACTGGATGAGGGGCTTGTCGATGACAGTGATCATCTCCTTGGGCTGCGACTTGGTCGCGGGCAGGAAGCGGGTGCCGAAGCCCGCCGCCGGGACGATGGCCTTCCTGACTTTCATCAGGCTCCGGATCCTCTAAAACTTGTAGCTGACCGAGATGTTCGGGACGACGATGCTCATGTCGTACACCCCAGGCTCAGCATGGGCGAACGCGGGGTCGAGCAGCCACTTGGCGTATGGGACATCCCTTCCCTTTCCCGCCAGGAATTCGAAACCGAGGTCGATGACAAGTCCGTTCAGGGAATATCCAAGCCCAAGGGTAAAGACATTGAAAGTGAAGGTCGGCAGCATAAAATTCATGGTCTCGTCGGGCTGGGGCGTGGGGTCATAGTAATATCCGCCCCGGATGGCCAGGTTTTCCTTGAGCATGTACTCGGCGCCGAACCTGACCTGGAGGACGTTCTTCCATTGCAGGTGCATCTTGTTCTCACCCGCGGCGGTCATGAAGAGGCTCCAGTAAGGGTCGATGAACTTCAGCTCGACCTCGTCGAGCGTCGACCACCGGGTCCACTGCAGGTCGCCGGTCAAGATCAAACGGGGCAATGGCCGATACGCGACCCCGCCCGCAATCCAAAGAGGAAAAGTGAGATGGGGCGATAACGTCTCCACTTCAGTAGAGTCTACGAAACCGAGAAGGTCGATGTTGGAAAGGGAGGCGTCGCCGCTGAACTTGATGCGGCTGGGCGTCCGGATCGTCGCTCCGAAGCTAAGAACATCGCTCGCCTTGACAAGGACTCCGGCGGTCGCGCCCAACCCCCAGCCGTTCAGGCTCATGTCGGACTGACCAAGATCGAGTTCATAGGGCGGCTCGGAGATCGCGGCGTTGCCGGCCCAGCGCTTCATCGAGAACATCCCGTAGTTGACATTGAGGGCCGCGCCCACCGAAATCATGTCGTTGATTTTGTAAGAGATGCCGGGAGAGATGGTCACCAGCCCGATCTTGCTCTCCCACTCATAGGAAATGCCGTTGGAGAGTCTCGCAAAGTCATTTCCGTCCCAGGAGCTGCCGAGGCCAGCCGGGACATAAACGCCGATGCCGGCGACGAGATATTCATTGATCGGCTGATAGTAGGCCAGCAGCCCGGAGAGGTAGTGCTTGCTTTGTGTTTTGGCGTCGACCACGGTGAGCAATCCGGCCTCCGCGGGAACCTGGAGAAGGTAGCTGCCGGAGGGGATTATGTCCGTCCCATAGAAACCCAGGGTGCGTTTATCGAACTGGGCCATCCCGGCCGGGTTCCAGAAAATGGCGCTGTAGTCGTCGGCCAGGCCGACAAAGGCGCCTCCCATCGACAGGGCTCGGCTGCCCAAGCTGTTCAGGTTGAGGCCGTTGGCTAGGCCGGGCGAGCTCAGGCCGAGCACTGACAGCAAGGCGATAAGGAAAATTCTTTGTCTTTTCAAGAGAACCTCCTTCCAGGACCGGTATGGCCTATATGTTTACTATATCTTAGCGCGTTTTTCAACTTAGGGAACGGGAATGCCCCCTTCTTATTTGAAGACCAAGTTCCGGTCCTTGTCGACTTCGACCCGGACCGTGTCCCCTTCTTTGTAGGTTCCCTCGAGAAGCCGGAGCGCCAGAGGATTCTGGATCTCCTGCTGGATCGTCCTCTTGAGGGGACGGGCCCCATAAACAGGGTCGAACCCCTTTTCCGCCAGCGTCTCCTTGGCCTTAGGGCTGACAGCCAGATGGAGCTTCCTGTCTTCGAGCCTTTGGCGCAGCAGGTCGAGCTGGATATCCAGGATCTTGAATATTGTCTCCCGGGAAAGCGCCCGAAAGACGACGATCTCGTCAAGCCGGTTCAGGAACTCCGGCCGGAAAGAACTCTCCAAGATCTTCAGGATCTCGCGCTGCATGGTCTCGTAATCCTGGCTGAACTCCTTGATCACCTGGCTTCCCAGGTTTGAGGTCATGATGATGAGGCAGTTCCGGAAATCGACCGTCCTCCCCTTGCCATCGGTGAGCCGGCCGTCATCGAGGATCTGGAGCAGGACGTTGAAGACATCGGGATGGGCCTTCTCGATCTCATCCAGGAGGACGATGGAATAGGGACGGCGCTTGATCGCCTCGGTCAGCTGGCCCCCCTCTTCGTACCCAACATATCCGGGAGGGGCGCCGATCAGCCGGGAAACGGTGTGCTTCTCCATATACTCGGACATGTCGAGCCGCACCATCGCGCGCTCGTCGTCGAACAGGAACTCGGCCAATGCGCGGGCCAGTTCCGTCTTGCCCACCCCCGTCGGGCCCAGAAACATGAATGAGCCCAGGGGACGAGTCGCTTCCTGGATGCCCGCCCTGGCTCGCCGGATGGTATCGGCGACCACCCGCAGGGCCTGGTCCTGGCCGACCACGCGCTCTCTGAGGTTATCCTCCATCCGGATGAGGCGCTCCAGGTCGCCCTCGAGCATCTTGCTGACGGGGATCCCCGTCCAGCGGGAGACGACCTCCGCGACGTCCTCTTCGTCCACTTCCTCCTTCAGCATCTTCCCTTTTTCCTGGACTTTGGCGAGCCCAGCGGTGAGCTTTTCCAGCTCCTTGGAGACTTCGATCAGCCGGCCATAGCGGATCTCAGCGACCCGCTCCAAGTCTCCCTTCCTTTCGGCCGTCTGCTCTTCCCCCTTTAAGGAATCCTGCTTTTCCTTGAGCTTTTTCATCGCCTCGATCAGGTCTTTCTCCTGCTTCCAGTGGACCTTGAGCGAGGAGCTCTTTTCTTTGATCTCAGCCAGTTCCTGGCTGAGCTTCTCCAGTCTTTCGCGGGAACCTTCGTCCTTTTCTTTTTTAAGCGCCTGCCGCTCGATCTCAAGCTGGAGCGTGCGGCGCTCGAGCTCGTCGATCTCCTCGGGCAGGCTGTCGATCTCGATACGGATCCGTGAGGCCGCCTCGTCCACGAGGTCGATGGCCTTGTCAGGCAGGTAGCGGCCGGAGATGTAGCGGTTGGAAAGCGTTGCCGCCGCCACGAGCGCCGAATCCTTGATCTTGACTCCGTGATGGACTTCGTATTTCTCTTTCAAGCCGCGGAGGATGGAGATCGTGTCCTCGACAGAGGGCTCTCCGACGAAAACCTGCTGGAACCTCCGTTCCAGGGCGGCATCCTTTTCGATGTATTTTTTGTATTCGTTGAGCGTCGTCGCCCCGACGCAACGGAGCTCGCCCCGGGCCAGCTGCGGCTTAAGCATGTTCGAGGCGTCCACGGCGCCCTCGGCGGCCCCGGCCCCGATGATGGTATGGAGCTCGTCGATGAACAAGATGACCTCACCCCCCGCCTCCCGGATCTCCTTGAGGACGGCCTTCAGTCTGTCTTCGAACTCACCTCTGTATTTGGTCCCGGCGACGAGCAACCCCATGTCCAGGGCGATGAGCCGTTTGTTCTGGAGCGATTGCGGGACATCGCCGTTGGCGATGCGCTGGGCCAGGCCTTCGACGATGGCCGTCTTCCCCACCCCCGCTTCGCCGATGAGCACCGGGTTATTCTTGGTCCGGCGGGAGAGCACTTGGATGACCCGCCGGATCTCCTCCTCCCGGCCGATGACCGGGTCGAGCTTTCCCCCGCGGGCCAGGTCGGTCAGGTCGCGTCCGTACCGCTGGAGGGCCTGGTATTTCCCTTCCGGCTCCGGGTCGGTGACGCGCTGGGTTCCCCGGACCGCAGCCAGAGCCTGGAGCACGGCATCTTCGCGGACCCCGTTCTCGGCCAAGATCATCCCGGCTCCGCTGGCCGTATCCCTGAGCATGGCCAGGAAAAGGTGTTCGGTGGAAATGTATTCGTCCTTGAGCTGCTCGGCCGCCTTCTGAGCCTCGTTCATGAGCTGGCGGAGGCCCGGACCGATGTAAACTTCCCCGCCGCTCGTCTTCGGCATCCTGTCGAGCGCTCTTTCCAGCTCCTGCCGGAGCTTCTGCGGGCTGACACCGAGCTTGGTCAGGACGGCGATGACGACATTCTCTTCCTGACCAAGGAAACTCCAGAGAAGGTGCTCGGGCCGAACTTCCTGGTGACCCATCTCCTCCGCCTTCGCTTGGGCGGCCTGGAGGGCTTCCTGGGACATCACGGTCAATCGATCCCATCTCATGGCATACATAGTCCTCCTTTTTTAGTATGACAAAATATTTTCCTTTTGGGAAGGAACAGCGATAATATTCCCTTGACAATTTATGGGAATGCGCTATTTTTTTCTTCGGAGTTGCCATGGAAGAAATTGAGATCATGAGTTGGCGGACCTTGGAAGCGATCAAGAAGAAGGCCAAAGTGGTGGATACAGTCGGCAATCTCCAGACCGGTCACAGCGTGTCTATCTTCGGCATCATCGAAGAAGATTTTCTGGAACTCTGCTATAGCGATTCGGCGGCCAACAGCCTGCGCCGCTATGAGAACCGGGACGAGTTCGACGCCGCCCTGGAGAAGAGAAAAGAAGAGGACGGCGAAGCCCACTACGAAGACGAGCCCGCTTATGACGAGGATGAAGAGGAAGAAGAGGAAAAAGAAGAGTTGGATATCGAGGACGAATCAGAAAGCTTCTAGCCCTTCCCAGCCTCTTCGATCCTCCTCTTGAGATCGCTCAGGATATTGAGGGCGTCCAGAGGAGTCAACGAGGAGATATCGACCTCTTCGGCCCAGTCCCTGAGCTCCCGCCAGCGTTCCAGCTCCCTTTCTTCCGCGAAGAGAAGCAGCTGTGCCTTATTCCGTCTCCGGCTCGATCGATAGGCCAGGCGCGGCCGGCCCGTCTCGTCGAGTTCCAGTTTCTCCAGGTTGAAGAGGACCTCCTTGGCCCTCTCGATCACCGAGCGGGGAACTCCGGCCAGCTTGGCCACATGGATGCCGTAGCTCTGGTCTGAAGGGCCGGGGATGATCTTGCGCAGGAAGATGACTTCGTCTTTCCACTCCTTTACCGAGACATGGGCGTTCTTGATCCTTTTCATGGTCAGGGCAAGGTCGGTGAGCTCGTGGTAATGAGTGGCGAAAAGCGTCATCGGCCGGACGTCCTCCTTCTCGTGAAGGTATTCCGCCACCGCCCAGGCGATGCTCAACCCGTCAAAAGTGCTCGTGCCGCGGCCGATCTCATCCAGAAGCAGCAGGCTGCGGGGAGTGGCGTTGTTCAGGATATTGGCCGTCTCCAGCATCTCGACCATGAATGTCGACTGGCCCACGTTCAAGAAATCCATGGCGCCGATGCGGGTGAAAATACGGTCGACCACCCCGATTTCCGCCCGCCGGGCCGGGACGAATGAGCCCATCTGGCCGAGGATGATGATCAGGGCGACCTGACGCAGATAGGTCGATTTGCCGCCCATATTGGGCCCCGTGACGATTAGGATCTGATCCTCATCCCGGTCGAGGTGCGTATCGTTGGGGATGAACGGTTCCGCCGAGGTCATTTCGATGACCGGGTGCCGTCCCTCGGTGATGGTGATTCTGTCATTCCTGTCGACCAGAGGTCGAAAATAGTTCCGCTGCGAGGCCAGCTCCGCTAGCGAGGAGAAGACATCCACGCGGGCAACGGCTGCGGCGATCCTCTGCAACCTCTCCGTCTCCCTGGCCACCGCCTCCCGGACTTCGAGAAAAAGTCCGTGCTCGAGCTCGCCGATCTTTTCCTCGGCCGTGAGGACCTTCTCTTCGTACTCCTTGAGCTCGGGAGTAAGGAACCGCTCCGAGCCGAGGAGGGTTTGCTTGCGGGTGTAATCGGGCGGGACGAGGTGAAGGTTCGACTTGGTGACCTCGATGTAATACCCGAAGACCTTGTTATAACGGACCTTGAGAGAGTTGATGCCTGTCCGGTCCCGTTCTCTCTTCTCGAGCCCGGCAATGAACGATTTGCCCGAACGGCTGATGGACCGGAGCTCGTCCAATCCCGGATTGAACCCGTCCTTGATGATCCCTCCCTCGGTGAGGAGGAAAGCCGGTTCATCGAGGATGGACTTGTCGATGAGGGCGGCGATATCCTCGCCGTTGTCCCAGGCCGCAAGGGTTTCGGCATTCAAGCCCGCCCGGGAACCGTTCAGCGCGGCCCGGATGCCGGGCAGAGGGGCCAATGATCGTTTGAGGGAAACAAGGTCGCGCGGGTGAGCGACGGCCAGGGAGATCTTGCCGGTCAAGCGCTCCAGGTCGGAAACCGCCCTAAGGTCTTCCCGTAGTCCCCGGCGTTCGATGGTCCTGCCCAGCCACTCCTCAACGGCGTCCAGCCGGGCATTGATGGCTGCCTCATCGACCAGCGGCTGCAGCAGCCAAGCCTTGAGCAGCCGCCCGCCGACGGCGGTTACCGTGAAGTCGATGACATCAAGGAACGAATCTTTGACCCGGCCATCCCGGAGGTTGCGGATGAGTTCGAGGTTTCTGATCGTCGTCGCGTCGAGCGTCATCTGCTGGCCGGCATGGGCAAAGGAGAGCCCCCTGACCAGGGAGAGCGAATCCTTGCGGACTTTCTTGAGATAGTGGAGAAGCGCTCCGGCAGCGGCGACGGCAAGTCTTCTTCCTTCCAGACCGAAGCCGGCCAGGGATCCGACCTTGAAATGCTCGAGAAGTGTCCTCATCGACTCGGGGTAATCGAATACCCAATCTTCGACGAAGCTCTTCAAGAAGGGTCCGAAGGCGGCCTTCGCGGCAAGACTCTCCACCTCCGCGGCCTGGCTTTCGGGGACTACGACCTCCTTCGGGGAAGCGCGGAAGAGCTCGTCGCTGAGAAGCTTGGTGTTTTGGAGGGAACCCTCGGTCGTTTTGACCTGGCCGCCGGCCAAGTCGATCAGGGCCAGTCCCCAGCCGTCCCGGTCGAAGAGAACGCTGGCCAGGAAAACGCTTTCCTTGGCCGGCTCGAGTTCGACTTCGACGGCTGTGCCGGGAGTCAGCACCTTGATCACATCTCGTTTGACGACGCCTTTGGCCGTTTTCGGGTCCTCGACCTGTTCGCAGATCGCGACCTTGAAGCCTTGCTTGAGAAGCTTGGCCAGGTAGGAGCTTGCGGCATGGTAAGGCACCCCGCACATCGGGACCTTCTGGCGGGAAGTCAGGGCGATCTCCAGGATCGGCGAGGCCGTCCTGGCGTCCTCGTAGAACATCTCGTAGAAATCGCCCAGCCGGAAGAAAAGGATGGCATCCCGGTGCTCCCGCTTGATCCGGAGGTACTGTTCCATCATCGGAGTGACCAGCCTTTCTTCCGCCATCGGTTTTTCAGTCATCCCCAGATATTATATTTTTTGGCAAAGTGGTGGGGATGGTAAGAGGTCTTGGCGCGACGCAGACCGGTAATCCCGTTATCTTGTTCGCGATTGATAAACCGGAAATCAGCCCATTCCCGCCGGACGAATTCGCGGTTGACCAGTTGACTGAGGCCGTCATAGAGGGGGTCGACGATTTCGATCGGGATGACAGCCGTTTCGGAGGTGAGCTTCGTCCCCAGCGAGAAGGCGGCGACCTTGCCCCCGACCTCGAAAACACCGCCCCGGAGCCCCAGCTTATGAAAATGGGTCAACCCGTCCTCGATGACTTCTCTCCAGACGTCGGCCAGGAAGCCATCGCTGCCGGCCTTGATCTGGAGCCATCTGGCCAGGAGTTCCCGGCAGCCCGGCAGGTGATCCCCGGAAAGCCGGTCGTATGTATACTCATAGCTTTTCTCGAACTTGCGTATCCTGTTCCTCTTGCCGTCGTACTTCTTTCCCTGGAGGCTGACCAGGTCCTCGGCCAAGTAGACATAATCGAAGTTGTCTCGGTCGGACTCGCATCGGTAGGGATTTCCATATCTCGCGGCAAAGGACTCCTCGACCCGGGATATGCGGGGAGCGAAGGAGAGACAGGTCCGGACGGTCCCTTCAATGTCGTTCTCGCCGATCGGCTGGAGGAAATAGATCGGCTCGGTGGAAGGTTCGCAGAGGACGCATAGATTCCCCTTGATGACGGTCAGCTTGGAGCGCTCGAAATGCCGCCAAGGAAAGATGTTGGCGAAATGGAGCTCGCAGATTTCAGCCGGATGCCGCGCGATGCCCGCAGAGATGAGGTCCCCATCTTCGAGCTCGATCAACTTGAATTCGGGGAATTGAGGCAGGCTCATTTCTTTCCCTGCTTCACCATGACCGCACAGAGCTCCGGCGTGCAGCCGATGCACCATTCTTCTCCCTTGACCATCGAGGCCGGAACTGCGTGCGCTTTCTCAAATCCCAGCCTCAGGAAGAAATCCGGAATGACAGTCGCCAGATAGACCTCACCGGGAGCTTCCCCAAGGACCGCACGGACCAGCTGCGCTCCCCAGCCCTGGCCGCGGCGTTTTTCAGCCACACCCAAGGCGCACAACTCAAGGCACTCCGGGTGCTTTTTGAGACCACAGATCCCCTGGATCCGTCCATTCTCCTCGGCGACCCAAAAGCTGTCGGCCTCCATGCCGGCATAATCGAGGTTGTCCTTTTTGGCCAGCCGAATGATATCCGGGAAATCCGCCTTTTGGGCTTTTCTGACGCGCATCGGGGGTATTATACCACCGCCGGAGGTTGCAGGAAATTCGCGGGCCCTCGAGCCCATGCCCCGAGCCTCGTTGACAACCCGCAGTGGCTAGTGTATATCACCCTGAGTGAATGGTCCTCTCGCCCTGACTTATCTTCGCATTCTCGCCGTTCCCGTGCTCGTGGTCCTGCTCCTATCCGATTTCCGGGGCGACCACTTCGCGGCTTTTGGTGTCTTCCTCTTGGCCTCGCTCACCGATATGCTGGACGGCTTTTGGGCCCGGAGAAAAAAACAGATCACCGTCCTGGGTCAGCTTCTCGACCCGACGGCCGACAAACTCCTGGTCGTCTCGGCTCTCGTCTGCCTTGTCGGCAGCGGCGCCGTACCTGCCTGGATGGCAGTCATCATTATCGGCCGGGAGATCGCCGTCACCGGATTCCGGGCGATGGCCTCGGCCAATGGGGTTAACATCCCGGCCTCGGCGCTCGGAAAGATCAAGATGATCCTGGAGACCGGAACCATCGCTCTCCTTCTTCTCGGGGAAGGGCTCCTGGGCAGGCTGTACGTTCTATCCAAGGTGGGACTCTGGCTGACGGTCCTGGCCGCCCTCATCTCGGCGGGCGAATACTACATCCGGTACGGACGGGCTGTCCTCTCAGGCAAGGCCTGATAAGGCCTCGCGGCAATTCTCGAGGGACTCCCCGTCTTCAACATGGAGCAGCCTCGGCGGGGAGGGCCAGGGAAGGCTGATCCTCTTCATCAGGCCGAGCAGAACCTTGCCCGGTCCCACCTCCACCGCGGTTTCCACGCCCTCCTTCTGGAAAACCAGCATCGAGCTTTTCCAGAGGACGGGACGGCTCACTTGCCTTTTGAGGGCATCGCGGGCCTCTTCACCATGATGGATGATCTGAGCATCCACGTTGGTAACAATCGGAAACCGCAGCTCCCGGAATTCGACCTCATCCAGGTCCGCGGAGAGGCGTTCCTCGGCGCTCTTCATTAAAGCGGAGTGGAAGGGAGCGCTCACAGGGAGAAGCACGGCCCGCACGCCCTTAAGGCGCGAGATGGCGTCCTTTACGGCTTCCTTGTGGCCGGCGATAACGATCTGATCATCGCTGTTCCAATTGGCGATTTGGACGGTCCCGCTCTTGACCTGAAGAAGCGCTGACTCGATCTCGGCGATCGGGGAGCCGATGAGGGCCGCCATGGCCCCGACATCGACGGGCACAGCGTTCTGCATATATCGGCCCCTTTTGTGGACGAGGCGGAGCGCATCCTCAAAGGTGAGGCTCCCGGCAGCAACCAGGGCTGAATATTCTCCCAGGCTGTGGCCCGCGGCCAGACCGGGTTCCTCTCCCAGCAGCCGGAAAGCGACATAGCTGACAGTGAGCAAAGCCGGCTGAGTATAGGAGGTCAGCTTCAGCTTGTCCTCCGGGCCTTCAAAGCAGAGCTCGGAGATCTTAAAACCCAGGGAATCATCCGCTCTGGCAAAGAGTTCCTGGGCCAGCGAGGAACGCATCGCGAAGTCCCTGCCCATGCCGACCTTCTGCGAGCCCTGGCCGGGAAACATGAAAGCGAGCTTCTTCATCCTGTCCCCTTCAGTTGGCCTGCTCCAGGCAGCTCTCGTTGATCCGGACCTCTGCCTGGCCTCGCAAGGACCGGACCCAGGCCGCGGATTGTTCCCTGGATTCTTGGCTCCTGATCAAGGCCTCGATCTCGGCCTGGGCTTGCGGCAGTGATTTCGGCTCCCTGCCCAGCGCCCTCTCGGAGGGGATATACACGTCTTCATAATAGCGCTCGACCTCCTGAGGATTGATCTCCTTCCCCCGCCCAAACCGGAGATCGATGGTCTTGATATACCGGATGAGGTCGTCGATATAGGGCCTGAGCCCTTTTTCCTGGAGGCCATAGCGTTCCAGCTTCTCTTGCCACTGTCCGGCCTCAAATCGGTACTTGCAGCGGGCCAAGACGTCTTCTGCCTCCTCCTGGGTCACTTCAATATCCCCTCGCACAAGGTCGATGACGACTCTTCGATCAATCGCCTCCTCAAGCGCCTGGCGAAGCGTCTCGGGCGGAACGGCGCCCCTGCCTTCCGGGATTATGGCAAAGTCCTTCAGGATCCGGACATCGGTCAAGGTCATCGCCTTGCCGTTGACCTCAGCGACGATGCAATCGACGGTTTGAGAAAGGCCAGCCTGAAGGCAGGACAAAAGGATAAAGAGCGCGATTGTCCGGGTCCGGATCCTTCTCATGAGGCTAGAATATATTGCCGATCGTGATGAAGGCAATGGGATTTCCTTTCTTCTCGGGATCCGATAGGTTCCAGCCGAGCTCGAGTCTCACCGGACCGAGGGGAGTCCGATAGCGAACCCCCAGCCCGACCGCGTGTTCGAGATCGCGGAGGTCGACATCGCTCCGATTATAGAAAACGTTCCCTATGTCATAGAAAACGACGCCCGAAAGGTTTGGGAGCGAAGAAAGAACCGGAAAGCTGAAGTCGAAGTTGAACAAGATGAGCGCCTTTCCGCCGATGGGGACACCGGACTCGGGGTTTTCCGGACCGAGTTCATCGAACTTCGCCCCGCGGAACGAATTGCTGCCCCCGGCAAAAAAGCGCTCATGGATGGGCACCTTGCCCATGCTCAGTCCGAGCCGAAAGGTGGAGCCAAGGAGGACCCGGGGCGCCAGCGGAAAGTAGCGCTGGTACTTGAACAGGCCTTTCAGGAAATCGGACTCCGTCTGGAACAGGGGGAACGCCCAATCCAGAGCCAGGCTTGAGAAATAGCCCCTCTCCGAGTTGAAGGCATCATCCCGGCGCTCCCAGATAAAGCTCGGGGCCAGTGAGGTTTTGGAATAAGGATAGAATTGGCGGTCGATTTCGTTTGGGGGGACATCGAGCCTCGTCAGGGTCGTGCGGGCATATCCCAGAGTCATCAGCAAGTCAAAGCCCCAGGGAAGCGACCGCATTCCCGTGACGCTGACGCCTTCCCGCTCGAAGGCAAAGCTGATCCGGTCTTCCGCCTCGATCCAGCCGTTGAGGTATGTCTCGACCGGGATATTGAAGAAGAAAAAATAAGGCTGCTGCCAAGTGGCCACAAGCCTTTTCTCGGACAGGCTGAACTGGGTGACCAGGCTTAGGCTGGCCGCGGTTCCGAACATGTTGCCCCGCATGAACTCCGCCGTGCCGCGGGGCCGCAGGCTCGCATCGAGGAAAGAGGAAGCGGACAGGAAGGTTTCTCGGCTCTCGATGCCAATACCGACACCCACATAGTTCCTTTCCCCCTCGCGCACCGTGATGACCACATGTTCTGTGTCTTCCGATATGGGGATCTCCTCGATCGTCACCTCGGAAAAGATGCCCAGGTTTTCCAGGTTCTGCTTGGTGAGGGAGATCACGTCGGCCCGAGCCGAGTCCCCCTCTTCGATCCTCAATTCCCTTTTGATCACATAGTCTTTGGTGACGCGGTTGCCGGAGACGAACAAGCTCTTGACCCGGACCGGATGGCCTTCCCGGATGTTGAAAATGACCTTGAACTGGTCTTCTCCCAGTTCTTCGATCCGAAGCTCGATCTTCGTCCCCCGGACACCCTGGTCGAGATAAAAGGCGCTCAGCTTCTCGACCTCTCTCTGGATGAACGGCCGGAAGAACGGACCTCTTTCTTTTATGCCCAACTGTGCCCGGATCATCTCAGGGCTGAAGAGAGAGGCGCCGGAGATATCGATGGTCTGGATGAGCTGCTGACTCCCCTCTTCGATCGAGTAAACAGCATCGGCCTTGTCTCCGTCCAAAAGGAACCTGAGCCCGACTCGCGCGGAGGGGAATCCTGCGATCTCATAGAAGAGCTGGATCTCACGGCTGAGCTCGTAAGCCCGTCTCCCGTCCAGCGCCGCGAAAAAGAGGATACGGTCGGCGATGCCCAGCTCTTCTCTGAGCCGGACGTCGCTGAAATGGCTGTTGCCTTCGAACCGAATATCGCGGACCTTGACCTTTGGACCGGGGTCGACCTGATGGATGACCTGAATTCCCGTCTGCCCCCGCTCGACCCGGGAGGTCACCGAGGCCAGGACATAGCCTCGCTCCCGGAGATAAGCCAGGACCCGGGCCTCCCCTTCTCCGAGACCCCATTCTTCAAAGATCCTCTCCTCCCAGATCGGCAAGACGAGGCTTGCCGGGACCGCGGCTCCGGAGATGCGGATCTCGATCCGTTCGTCCGGGTCGATCCGGATCAGCAGAGAAACAGTCCCGTTCTCAGGATAAAAATCCTCGGCTGAGAGCTCGACCTGGACCCTGGGATACTGATGCCGGGCATACAGCAGCCGGAGCCTGTCCAGATCCTGGTCCAGCCTGCTGAGGCTGTACAAGTCGCCTTCTTTTGTCTCCATTGCGGTCTTCAGCTCCGCTTCAGGAACGTCGGCATTCCCCTGGAACCGGATATCCGAGATCACATACCGCGCTCCCGCCGTTATCTCAAAAATGATATCGACCTGAGGAGACTCGGCAACACGTTTGGCCTCCGCCCGGACCTTCGGCTGGAAATACCCATGGTCACCCAAGGCCCTGATCAGCTCAGCGGTCGCCCGGCCGAGCTGTTCTTCTGAATAGTAGGCGTATTCCTGCACCGCGTATAGGGAGTTCCGGAGTGTTCGCCCCGATATCCCTTTTTTCCCCTGGAAAAGGATCTTCCGAACCGTGATCCTGCGGGTCAGAAGGAATCGGAGTTCGACCCTATCGATGCCGCTCCGCTCGACGACAACGTCGGAAAAAAGCCGGCTCTGGTAGATCTGCTTGATGCTCTCGCTGATCGCGGACAGGGAAAACCGGTCGCCGGGTTGGATCGAAACCAGCCGTTCGAGGTTTTCCGTGTTGGGAGCACCATCCACCCAGACTTCCACTTTGGCGATGGTCCCCGAGGGAGCGCTCTGACCAAAAGCGGTTGAAAAGAAGAGAACGTTGCTAAAGACAAAGAGAAAAAGGGAGAAAGGCGAGACGCGCCCTCCCCGGCGATGGCCATCAAAAACGACGGCGGATCTTGACATCCAAACTCAGCCTTCCGATCTCGTTGCGCGTGCCGACAAGAGAGAACTGGTTGCTCAGATTCCACTCCAAGCGCAGGATCTCTTCGGTCTGGCGTGTCAGGTTCGTGGAGTAATAGATATAGAAGTCCTTGGAGATCTTCTTGCCGACCGTCAAGCGGGCGGTCATTTCGGCCGAAGAGCCCAGCAGGAAGGGATCGATCCTGATGCGATCAAGACTGAACAGTTTCTCGGCCCTTTTCTGGGCGCCTTCCGTCAGAGTAAAGGAGAGCAGCGAAGCCGTGCTGATCTGGGAGCTCGTCTCCGTCCTGTATTGTCTTTTGTAAGCCTCTCCCTGGGCGAGAAGGGCCAGGACATCCTCCGGCGGAAGGGGCGGCGAGGAACTGAACTGGGGCCTCAACTGGCTGGGGAGGCCGGACAGGGTGATGGTCACCCGGTAGTCCTTGACGAACGTTTCCGCCCGGAAATCCAGGAAGGGTTCGACAGAAGAAGGGTTGAAGAAGTTGAGACGTCCCCGGAGGATCTGGAATTCTCTGTCCTGGAAGTAAGCCTCCCCGCTCAAGGTTTCGATTGTCCCGAGCAGGATGGGCGCCTTGATGTCTCCCGTAACGCTCAGGTCAAACCGCCCTCTGACCCGGCCAAGGGAATTGTCCATCCAGGCGTTATCGTCGGCCTTGAGGCGGAGATCGAGCGTAAGGTCATCAAAGAAGCCCGGCTTCTGCTTGGTCTCCGGCGAGGGGAGAGAGGAGAAGGAAAACTTCTCCTGGATCTCCCGCCTCCAGGAAAGGCGGCGCACCGTGACATCCCCCTCCAGGATGAAGCGCTTGGGGTCTTTTACCAGCCGCAGCGAGGCATCGGCTAAGGCGCGAATGCGCTCCAGCGGCGAGAGCAGCATGCCTTTGCCTCCGAAAGAGAAGTCGATTCCGACCCGGCCGCCTTTCTCGAGGATGACCTCGCCACTGCCGGAGATCTCACCTCCCCCCAATTTTCCCCTGAACGACTGGATAGAGAACCTGTTGCCTTCAACATCGGCCCGGCCGGAATAGTCAGTCAGAGCCTGGGAAAATTGGGGAAGAGGAAGAACCGGCCCCTTGATCTCGATGACGCCGTTTAGCTTCGGGGAAGAAATCGTGCCCCGGATCCCTGCTTGATAGTCCAGTCTGCCCTTGACCCCCCGCCAGGGAAATATCAGGTCAAGGTTACTGAACCCCCCCTTGACGTCTATGGACAAGCTGTCCCCGGCAAAAGGAATGTCCGCATTCACCGAGAAATCATTCTCTTCTGACTCTTCTGAGGAGAAATTTCCCTCGGCCATAAGTCTGAGTTGCTCTCTGGACATCTGTAGCCGAACAACACCGCGGGCATCGACCTGGGGGAAAGGGCCAAAGCTCAGGTTCTTGATGGCGAATTCGCCGGAGGCGATATCTCCTTCGCCCAGATGTCCCTGACCTTTGAAAGAGAAATCCAGCTCCGCTGCCAGGTCGGGTCTCAGAGAGTTCAAGTTGACCCTTTCTCCTTCGGCCTCGACCTCCACTTCCCCGCTTTTTACATTCATCCGCCAGTTGCTTTTCACCCGGCCGCCGAAGATTTCGAAGGCGAGTTCAGGGAAGGCGATCGCCTCTCCATCCCAGGCGAGCTTTCCTGTCACCGCCCGGAGCTCTTGTGAACCAAACCTGATCCGAGGACCCGTAAACTCTCCGTCCACCCGGATGGCTTCCTGCTGGAGCCTGACCTGGAAATCGCCCGAGGCCCTCCCGCCGAGGGGGAGTTGAAGGTTCAGTCCGGTCATCACCCGGGCCAGCTCTCCATCCGCCATCTTGATCCCGACGTTCAATCCTGCGGGCGAATTGAGAAGGGTGATATTCCCTCGAAGGTCGGGATCATCGACCCGGAACTGGCCGCTCACCGTATCCTTCTGGATCTCGACTAAGCCCTCGGCGGCCTCAACATCGTGCTTTTCGAAACCGGCCGGGGAAAGGGCGAATCCGATCCGGACCTGGACATCATCTGGAGGACCCTTGATCTCGATGGAGGCGATCCCGCTCCCCCGGATTTCCGGGAATCTCAGATCCTGGCGAAGGACCAAAGAGGTGAATTCTCGGGCCGCCCGCACATCACTGACCTCGCCGTTGATGGTCACGGAGACGGCCCCGTCGAGAATATACTTCCCCTCAAAGTCGAAACGTCCAAAGCTCGCGTCAAGCCGGGGAGAAGAAAACTGGAACTCTTTCTTCCGGTCCCAAACGAAGCGCACGGGGCCGGAAAAAGGATAGGTTCCCGGCAAGCCGGAAGAGGATGAATCCCTGAGCTCGAAATCGGCCACCAATTGGCGGTCATCCAAGGTGAACTTCCCCCAGGCCGGCGAGCTCACCGGCCAAGGCAGGGAACCCATAGCCATGATCGGGTCAAGACGGAATCCCCGCAGCTCTCCTTCGACCCTTCCCCCGGCCTCCCGGATGCGGACCCATTCAGGACCGGAACGCTTCTGCATATCCATCTCGACGAGAAATCCCCGCACCGTGGAATATTCCAGACCGCCCGTGACTCTTTCCAGGGGGACTCGGTTGAGCACAAGGTTTCCGCTGTTGAGGCTGCTGGTGAACTTGATCTCTTCCTGCGTCCTGCTCAGCTCCCCGTCTCCTTCGATCCGGCCATCCCATTCAAAGGGTAGGCCCAAGATCTTGGCGACGGATTCCATTTCGGCTTTGAACGAGACGCGCATGGCTCCCCGGGGATCAGGCTGTCCGCTGAGATTTCCCTGGGCCTTGATCCAGGCGTCATGGCCGGCAAGGACAAACCTGTTGATGGTCCAGCGGGCTCCCCGGCCTTCCAGAAGGAGCTCGATCCTTCCTTCCAGGGCCTTTCTCTCCGGCTTGAACCGGAAGGAGCTCTCGGCCGCTTCCATTCGAAGGGAAAGGGACTGATCTCTCAGCTTCAAGCTGGCCTGGATACCTTTCGCTTCAAAACTCTCCTTGGACCCGAGATAGAAAAACTCGCCCCCTCTGACGATCCCTTTTTCTATGGCAAAAGGCAGGGGCAGGGAAAACCTGGACTTCCCCTTGGCTTCCTGACCTTGAGGCGGAGCGGTGATCCTGATCACGGGCCGGTCGATGAAAACCGTCAGGGGCTTTTCGGCCCTGAACAAAGAGAGAAAGGGAAGGACGACGGATACGCTCTTGGCCGAGAAAGAAGGGGTCTGGGAAACCGTGCGGACATCCTCGAGAAGGATGGAAGGCGGGAAAAGATAAAAGTGGCTGCGGGAATAGGTGACAACCTCCTGGATCCTTTTCTTGACCTGGCCGCGGAGGAAGTTCCGCAGGTAGATTCCGCCACCCAGAAGCACTGACGCCAGCAGGACAAAGGCGATGAGCGATCCCAGCCTTTTTTTGGTCATGATCAAAGATAGCCTAATATACCACTATCCAAGGATTCTTCTCAACGAAGGCCGGGCGCTTAGTTTGCCCATCCTCAGGTCAGTCATGGCCAAGGCGAGGGGTAGTGGCTTGAGAAACCCGTATGAGGAGTGAGCGGGCGTGGTTTCGAAGCCACTACCCCGAGCCTTTCTAGTCAACGGTGAAAAGGACCGAGCCAGCCTCGACATAATCTCCGGCCCGGAAATGCACCC
>DAIPLF010000458.1:0-2004 GCA_036769375.1 Candidatus Aminicenantota bacterium
TCGGCGCCAAGCCGGCCGATCCCAAGGCGCAGCTCAAGGGTTTTCCCGAGTTCGTCACCAAAGCCATGGCCGAGTGGAAGGTCCCCGGGATGGCCGTGGCCATCATCAAGGACGGGAAAGTCATTTACGCCGAGGGCTTCGGCCTGAGGGACGTAAAGAATAACCTGAAGGTCACTCCCCAGACTGTCTTTGCCATCGGCTCATCCTCCAAGGCCTTCACCGCCACCACGGTGGGGATCCTGGTCGACGACGGAAAGCTCGAGTGGGATAAACCGGTTAGGGAATACCTGCCGCCGTTCAAGCTCTGGGACGACTTTGCCACGGAGAAAATGACGCCGCGGGACCTGCTCTGCCACCGCTCCGGGCTGCCTCGGCACGAGGCCATGTGGTACGGGTCGCCGTTTTCCCGCGCCGAAATCTTTGACCGGCTCCGCTATCTTGAACCGAATAAAGACTTCCGGGCCGTCTGGCAGTATCAAAACCTGATGTTCATGACGGCCGGCCACCTCGTGGGCGTGCTCAGCCAGTCGACCTGGGAGGATTTCACTCGGAAGCGGATCTTCGAACCTCTGGGCATGACCAGCAGCAGCTTTTCCATCGAAGACATGAAGGCCGCCCCCGACTACTCGCTGCCCTACGGCGAGAAGAAGGATAAGGTCGAGGAGATCCCTTACCGGAACATCGATACCATCGGTCCGGCGGGTTCGATCAACTCCAATGTCGTGGACATGGCCCGTTGGGTGATGCTGAACCTCAACAAAGGGAAAGCCGGCGACAAGCCGGTCATCTCGGAGGCGTCCCTGTCCCAGATCCAGGCGCCCCAGATGGTCATCCAGGACCCGGTTTTCCTTCTCCTTTCCGATTTCCCCGAGATCTACTACCCGAGCTATGGCCTGGGTTGGTTCATGACCTCCTACCGCGGTCACAGCGTGCTCCACCACGGCGGCAACATCGACGGGTTCTCGGCCATGGTCTCGTTCATGCCCAAAGACAATATGGGATTGGTCGTCCTGACGAACCTCAACGGAACGTTCCTGCCTTGGGCCCTCATGTTCAACATCTACGACCGTCTCCTCGGGCTGGACCAGAAGCCCTGGAGCCAGCGCTTTAAAGAAATCATCGACAAGATGAAGGCGGAAGCGGAGAAGGCTCAGAAGGAAGCGGACAAGGACCGGCAGCCCAACACGAAGCCGACCCATCCCCTCGATGACTACGCGGGGGAATACGCTCATCCCGGTTATGGGACCGTAGCTGTCGTCAAGGACGGTGACGGCCTCAAGGCCAAATACAACGGCCGGGATTTCGCCCTGAGCCACTACCACTATGATGTCTTCGAACTCAAGGATCTTATTGAGGCCGAAAGCGGCGGGACCAAGGTGGCATTCGGCTTGGACCTTAAGGGGAACGTCATGACCGCTGCCGTTCAACTGGAGCCCACAGTGAAGGACATCGTCTTCACCCGGCTGCCCGACAAGAAGATGAGCGAGCGGAGCTTCCTGGAGAAGTTCTGCGGCCAGTACGAGCTCCAGGGCCAGCTCTTCACCGTCCAGATCAAGGGCGAGACGACGCTCGTTGTCGTCATCGCCGGCCAGCCGGAGATGGAGCTTGTTCCTTACAAGGGTACGGAATTCACCATCAAGGGAGCTCCCAACGCCGCCATTGAGTTTGTGCTTGATGCGTCGGGTGCCGCGGTGGAGGCCAAGCTCAAGCAGGCCGGGGCCGTCCTGTCCGCGCCGAGGAAAAAATAGCCAAAAACTCTTAAAAGACGGCTTCTTCGAGAACGCGGCGGCCCGTGAAGATACGGTCCGCATCCAGGGGGGAGAGGTCGATCGTTTCGTAGCGGCCGGTCCGGATCAGTTCGGACATTCCCTTGCCGACAGCCGGCGCCTGCATCAGGCCGTGTCCGCTGAATCCAACGGCTACGTAGAGTCCCTCGACACCCGGATAAGCCCCCAGCAGCGCATTGTGATCCAGCCTGTTGACCTCGTAGAGCCCTCCCCATCC
>DAIPLF010000459.1:0-1993 GCA_036769375.1 Candidatus Aminicenantota bacterium
TACGGCAAGGAGCGGGTGCTCCGCGTCGAGGAGGTCGAGGTAGGGAAGGGGTCGGACCTCATCGGCAAGACCATCCAAGCGTCGGCGCTCAGGGAGAGGACCAAGGCGCTCCTAGTGGCTGTGCGCAGAGCGGGAACAAAAGAATACGAGTTCAACCCGCCTTCGGATGGGATCATCCATGAGGCGGATGTGCTCATCTTCATCGGCAGCCCGGAGACGGTGAAGGCGTTCGAAAAGGTTGCCGCCGGCGGGCGGGTTTAGTCGCTTTCCTGGTTTTTAGGTTCGGGGAGTTCGGATGACTTCTCACCGGCGGCGAGCTCCAGCCGGTCTGCGAATTTGACCAGCCTCTTTTCCGCTTCATCAAACCGTGTTTTGGCGTTGGCGAGGTGTGTTCCCAGGACCTGGAAGTCGTTCTGGAACCGGTTGAGGTCGCCGTGGAGCTGGGTCAGCGTCTGGTAGATAAGATGGGCGGATTTCTCGATCTCCATGCCCTTGAGGCCGTAAACGATCACCTGGAGATAGGCGAAAAAGGAGTTGGGGGAGACGGGAATGACCCGCTTCCGGAGGGCATGGCTGTAAAGGCCACGCTCCTCGCCCAGCGCCTCGTCTTTCAGGATGGTCTCGTAGTAGACATTCTCGGCAGGAACATACATCAGCGCAAAATCGTAGGTGCCCTCCTCCGGGAGGATGTACTTGGTGGCGATGTCGTCGATGTGCTTCTTGACATCGGCGACGAACTTACGGCGCTTCGTCTCCTTGTCTTTTTCGTCGGTTTCCTGGATGTACTTTTTGAAATTTTCCAGGGGAAACTTGGCATCAACGGGGACCAGACGGTCGTTGATGTTGATGGCGGCATCGACTTTCTCTCCGCTCTTGAAGCGGTGCTGGAGGGTAAAGCAGGCCGGGGGCAGAATCTGTCCCAGGAGGTCGCCGAGAAAAAACTCGCCCATCCCGCCCCGGAACTTGGGCGCGCGCAGGAGATCCTCGAGGGAAGCGATGCTTCGGGCCTTGTCCAGGACTTCCCTGGTCGTGACCTCGACCTTGCCCAGATGGCTCTGCACATTTCCCAGGGTCTGGCCGATATCGCCCGTGGTCCTCTGGAACTGGCTGCTCATGTTCTGGAGCTGCTGGTTGACCTGCTGGGTAAGCTGGCCGATCTGATTTTGCATGAAGGACAGGGCGGGGTTTTCTACCTGGGAGCGTTTCAGTTCCTCGATCCGGCCGGAGGTTGTTTTAATGGAGCGGGCGAGTGAATACAGAAAAAGAATGAGGACGATCGCGGTGATAATCAGAACGGCCAGGATGAAGATGTTCAGGTCCATTATGGCTTAGTCCCAAGGAGCATTATAAAGAAATCGGCCCGGCAAGTGCAATTGACAAGAGGGGAGGAGTCATCTCGGCCAAAGCTGGAAGTCTCGCTTCGAGGGCCACTTCTGGACTTGATATCCGCAGGGAAATCGTTTACTTTGGTTATCTCACATGAGCGACAGCAGGGTCCTCGTGACGGGAATGGGGACTGTGACGTCCGTGGGGATAGGTCTGGGCGATTTCTGGTCAGGATTGATCAGCGGAAAAAACGGGATCACGCGGGTCACCCGTTTCGACGTCACCGGTTTTCCCTCCACCATGGCCTCCGAGGCCAGAGATTTCGACCCGGAACGCTGGATGGATAAGAAGTCCGCCGCGCGGATGGACCGGTTCAGCCAATTCGCCGTGGCCTCCGCCGAGATGGCTGTGGCTGATAGCGGCATATTGAGTTCGCCTTTTAGACAGGAGAGAGCGGGCGTCATCATCGGCTCCGGGATCGGCGGATCAGAAACGATCGCAAGCGGCCAGGCCAAGTTGGCCGCGAAGGGCCCGCGGGCTCTCGACGCGTTTTTTGTCTCCAAGCTCCTCATCAACATGGCCGCTTGTATGGTCTCCATCCGCTTCGGCTTAAAAGGGCCTTTGGCGGCGCCGTCGGTTGCCTGTTCCACAGGGGCCAACGCGATTG
>DAIPLF010000460.1:0-1988 GCA_036769375.1 Candidatus Aminicenantota bacterium
TGAGGGGGATCTTCTGGTTCTCCGCGTCCCGGATCTTGTAGCCGATCTTCTCCCGCCGGGCGTCGGCCTGGGAGCGGATGCCCCTCTCCTGGAACCGCCTGTCCAGGTCTGCGGCGTACTCCTCGTGCCGGTCGGAGATGGGCAGGATCACGACCTGGATGGGAGCGAGCCAGAGCGGGAAGTTCCCTTTATAGTGCTCCACCAGGATGCCGAAGAACCGTTCCAAGGAGCCGAGCAGAGCCCGGTGGACCATGTAGGGACGGTGGGGCTGGTTGTCCTCGCCGACGAAGGTCATACCGAACCGCTCGGGCATATTGAAGTCGAACTGGATCGTGGTGCACTGCCAGAGACGGCCGAGAGCGTCCTTGATCTTGATGTCGATCTTCGGACCATAGAAGACGGCCTCGCCCTCGATTCTCTTGTAGGAGAGCTTACGGGCTTCAAGGGCGCGGACAAGGGAGGCTTCGGCTTGTTGCCACATCTCCTCGCTCCCGGCGTATTTGGCCGGGTTCTTAGGATCGCGGACCGAGAGCTCCATCCGGTTGTCCGTGAAGCCGAAATCAGCCAGGATGCTGATCGAGAAATCAAGGACCCGCAGGATCTCATCATAGATCTGCTGGGGGGTGCAGAAGATGTGGGCATCGTCCTGGGTGAACCCGCGCACGCGAAGCAGGCCGTGGAGGACGCCCGACCTCTCGTAGCGGTAAACGGTGCCCAGCTCGGCCCAGCGCAGGGGCAGGTCGCGATAAGACCGGAGCCTGCTTTTATAGATCTGAATATGGAACGGACAGTTCATCGGCTTGAGGTAGTAATCCTGCTCATCGATATCCATCGGGGAGTACATGCTGTCCTTGTAGAAGTCCAGGTGGCCCGAGGTTTGCCAGAGGTTAGCCCGTCCGATGTGTGGGGTGTAGAGGATCTCGTAGCCGCCGGCCCAATGCCGCTCCCGCCAGTGCTGCTCGATCGCCGCCCGGACCCGGGAACCCTTGGGATGCCAGAGAATAAGGCCGCCTCCGAGGTCCTCGCAAGTGCTGAAGAGGTCGAGCTCGACGCCCAACTTGCGGTGGTCCCTCTCCTTGGCCTCTTCGAGAAGACGGAGATGGTCGTCGAGCTGCTTTTTTTCAAAAAAGACGGTCCCGTAGATGCGCTGAAGCTGCTGGCCCCTTTCGTCCCCTTTCCAGTAGGCGCCGGATACCGAGAGCAGTTTGAAATGCTTGATATAGCCGGTGGAAGGCACGTGGGGCCCGAGGCAAAAATCGACAAACCCCCCCTGGGCATAACAGGAGAGCCTTTCGCCGCCTTTCTCTTCAATGAGCTCCACCTTGAGCGACTGGCCCAGCTTCTGGAAACGCTCGATGGCCTCCGTTTTGTCCTGGATGATCTTTTGGATGGGAAGGTCGCGATTGGCGATCTCATGCATCTTCTTCGCGATCGCCTCCAGGTCCTGAGGGGTGAACGGGGTTTCGCGCAGGAAATCGTAGTAAAACCCGTTCTCGACAGCCGGGCCGATCCCGACCTGGGTCCCGGGGAAAAGCTCGAGCACGGCCTGAGCCATAAGGTGCGAGGCGCTGTGTCTTAGGATATCGAGTCCCTCTTCTGAATCGGAGGCGATCAGGTGGATGGCGGTGTCCTTTTCGAGGCGGAAATCGAGGCCGACGACCTCGCCGTCAACGCCGGCCAGGACAGGGTTCTGCGGCGGCTTGACCTGCGGCAACAGGTCCCGGATCCGGGTTCCTTTCTCGACAGAAAGAACGACCCCATCGACCTTGATGTTCATGTCATAGATCCTTAAGGTTTAAAGGTATTCAACAGGGGGGATGACGGAAGATACAATCTCCACCATGACCTCTTGAATACTCAATTGTTCGATGGTAGGCGCGGAGGGAATCGAACCCACGGCCTCTTCCGCGTCAAGGAAGCGCTCTACCACTGAGCCACGCGCCTGTTTCTTCGGCGAACGGCTAGTATAATAAAGAATTTAGCCTGGG
>DAIPLF010000461.1:0-1987 GCA_036769375.1 Candidatus Aminicenantota bacterium
GAAATGCTCCAGGACGGTGGAAACCCTTGGCGGGGAATGATTTACGGGATGACCAACCGTCTCCCTTGGTCGGGACAGAACCCGGCCCGGATCTGGAAGGTCTGGGATGAGTTCGGGATCGCCGAGGCCAAAATGATCGGCTATTGGTCAGCCGACTGTCCCATTAAGACCGACAATCCAAACGTGCTGGCCACGGCTTATGTGAAGAAAGGGAGGGCCCTTGTTTCGCTGGCGAGCTGGGCCAAAGAGCCCGCGGAATGTCGGCTGACGGTCGACTGGAAAGCCCTGGGCATCAAAGAGCCAGGCGCTCGCTTCCACGCTCCCGGTGTCCCCGATTTCCAGCCGGAGACGAATTTTGGGCCCTCCGACCTCATCCCGATCGAGCCCGGCAAGGGTTGGCTGCTGGAATTGGAGAATATCGAGCGATAAGGAGTCAGAGGATGGGTCTTACCTTGTCTTTGTTGCCCGCTAGGTATGCGATCTGCCGATTGGAGCCGGAGGAGGCGATTCCCCCCTGGGCCGGCAACGTTGGATTTGTCTCGGTCACGCGGACGAGTGAGGAGCTCTCGATCGCCTGCGCCGAGGCGAACGTGCCGGAAGGCGTGCCGTCCGACCGCGGCTGGCGCTGTCTCAAAGTTGAAGGACCCCTTGACCTCTCTCTGACGGGTGTGCTGGCCTCCCTGGCCGGCCCGCTGGCCGAAGCACGGGTCAACATTTTTGCCATCTCCACATATGATACGGATTACCTATTGATCAAGGACGACAAGGTCAGCCGGGCAATCGAAGTCCTTCGTGCAGCCGGGCATCGTCCGGCCAGTCAATGAGGTCTAGGGATTGGCACCCGCCCTATTGATCCGGCGATATAGGAATATGCTTTCATCTTGAATCTTGTTTGAGGAGGCAGCGATGATACTGAGGTCTTTCCTCTCGGCCTTACTGAGCGGTTTTCTCTTCTTCTCCCCCGCTCTTTCCCAAACCAAGGACAGGAAAATCGCCTTTGACGGCCAGGCGGCGTTCAGCTATGTCCAAGCTCTGGCCGCGGACACGATGCTGGGACGGAAGAGCGGCGAGCTGGGCGGCCGGATGGCCGCCGAGTACATAGTCTCGAAGCTCAAAGACTGGGGGCTCGAACCCGGCGGCGCCACAGGGACTTTCACCCAGGACCTGACGGTCGAGTACTACGAGCCTGATAAGGGCGCGGCGCTGGAGATTCTGGCCTATGGCAAAAAGCGCGAATTCGTCTACGGCGATGATTGGAGACAACAGCGGTATTCCGGGTCGGGCCATTTTGCGGCGGACATCGTTTTTTCCGGCTATGGAATCTCTGCTCCCCGGAAAGATTATGACGATTATGCAGGGGTGGACGTCAAGGGAAAGCTGGCCCTTTTTTCGACGGATGCGCCGCGAAGCCTCGAAGACAAGCTCGCCGAGGAAGCCAAATTCGAGAACCGGATCAAAGCGGCCCAGGAGCACGGGGCTCGCGGTGTCTTGATTTTCCGCAGCGAGACCCAGTCCAGCGGTTTTTTTGGCGGCTTCCGGGGAGGCCTCAAAAAAGAAGCCTACCGGCCGGACTTCGTGATCATCAGCCTGGAAAACCGGGTCATCGATTATATTTTCAAGCACCTGAAAACGGAGCTGCGCTACCTCTTCCAGCAGGTCGAAGCGACCTCTAAGCCCCAGTCCTTCGATACAGGGGTCCGTTCCTTCGTCAACCTGGACATCATCTACGACGAGAAGCGGGCGACTCAGAACGTCCTGGCCAAGATCTCCGGGACCGACAAGAATCTCAAGAACGAATATGTCATCCTCGGCGCCCATATGGACCATCTCGGGATCGACATGACCGGCGATGTTTTCAACGGTGCCGATGATAATGCCTCAGGGACAGCTGTGGTCATGGAGGTAGCCCGGGTGATGAAGTTGAACAAGGTCAGGCCCAAGCGGACGATCGTGTTCGCTCTCTGGGCGGCCGAGGAAATGGGACTCC
>DAIPLF010000462.1:0-1983 GCA_036769375.1 Candidatus Aminicenantota bacterium
CGGTCACCGTCACCTGGAACATCTTTTTCATCTCGTCGACGTCGAAGGCGCCCAGCATCAGCTTGGCCACGAAGCCCTTGTCGTTGTCGACCAGGAGAACGGGAATAGGCGGCAACTGGGTATCATCGGCCCGCGGGCCGAAGACGAGACCGATCAGGCCGGTCATGACGAGGGGAATGGCAATAAAGATGACGACCACCAACGGCGCCTTGAGGTGGCGGTGGATGTCGTTGCCGAGGACCAGGAACAGCCGCCGCATCGCTCAATCTCGCAGGCTGCGGCCGGTCAGTTTCAGGAATACGGTCTCCAGGCTGGGCGACTTAATCTTCATGTCGGTCACGGCCAGCTTCCGGCTGAAGAGGCGGGCCATCACCCGCGGGATCTGCTCAGTATCGGCCACGGCCAGCGAGGCCAGGCCGTCGGCCACAGAAAGCAGCTCGATGTCATCTCCGGTAAGGTCCTGGAGGGCCTCGGAGAAGGGCGCCGCGACGAAATCCCCGACGATCTCCACGATATCGCGTTCGCCGACGATGCGGACCAGCTCGTCGAGCGTCCCCTGGGCCAGGATGCGGCCGCTGTCCATGATGGCGATGCGGGAGCAGGTGGTCTCGACCTCGGACAGCTGATGGGTGGTGAAGATGACCGCTGTGCCGGCGGCGCCGACGCTCCGGATGATCTCCAGGATGCTGACCTTGGCCTGGACGTCGATCCCCACCGTGGGCTCGTCGAGCAGGAGAAGGTCGGGGCGGTGGAGCAAGCCGATGGCCGTGTTGAGTCGGCGTTTCATGCCTCCGGAGAAGTTCTTAACCGGCTCCTTGGCCCGGCCGGAGAGCTCCACGAGATCGAGCAGCTCGCCCGCCCTGCGCTTCAGGTCGGCCCGCGGCACATCGTACAGCCCGCCCCAGAAGAGGAGGTTGTCCATGGCGTTCAGCTCATCATAAAAAGCCATGTCCTGGGGCACGACTCCGAAATGGTTCTTCAGGCTGCGGTCCGAGAAGAGGTCGCGGCCCAGGAAACTCGCGGTCCCGGTGAAACCGCGGAGCGTTCCCGCCAGGATGGAGATGAGCGTCGTCTTCCCCGCGCCGTTCGGGCCGAGGAGGCCCAACACTTCACCTTTTTTGAGGTCCAGTGAGAACCGGTCAAGGGCCAGGACCTCGCCAAACGATTTGGTCAGGTTCTTGATTTGGAGCATACCTCTCTCACCCTTCGAAGGACATCATACCATAGTCTTATGCCTCTCCAGCCTTTTAGAGCCCGGTCCGGCGGCCGAGCTCCCCTATGGCACGAATCTTGCTTATTAATACTGCGGCGGATTACTATAGATGGCGGGCCTTAGCCGCCCTTCCACCCGCATCAGGAGGTCAGCATGAAAAAAGAGAAAAAATCCCAGCGCACCACGTCGCCCGAGCCGGAAGAGCCGGCCGGCCCGCGTCCCACCTGGACGGGCATGATCAGCTTCGGGCTCGTCAACGTGCCGGTCAACCTGTACACGGCCGTGAAACCCGAGATCCACGCCATGAACTACCTGCGCAAGGACGACCTCTGTCCTATCTCGTACAAGAAAGTCTGCCGGTCAACGGGAGAGGAAGTTCCCTTCCGGGATATCGTCAAGGGGTACGAATACAGGGAGGGAGATTACGTGGTTTTGAGCGACGAGGACTTCAGGAAGGCCGATGTCAAAAGGACCTCGACCATCGAGATCGAGGTTTTCGTGGACGAGAAAGACGTCGACCCCAAATACATAGAAAAGCCCTATTTTCTGGCGCCGGAGAAGAAGGCCCACAAGGCCTACGCCCTGTTACGCGAGGCCATGGCCCGCTCCAAGAAGATCGCCATCGGCCGGTTTGTCCTCAGGGACCGGGAGCATCTCGTCATGCTCAAGCCGGAAGGCCCCGTCATCCTCCTGGTCCAGCTCCGTTTTGCCGGCTCGCTCCGGAGCCCCGCCGAGCTCGACCTCCCGGTGAAAGCCGATGTCCCCAAGAA
>DAIPLF010000089.1:0-7082 GCA_036769375.1 Candidatus Aminicenantota bacterium
ACGAGACCTATAAGAAAGTCTGCGGCGCCCGGCTCGAGCCGGTCCTCGATTCCATTCGGCTGATGCACGAGCTCGGGATCTGGGTCGAGGTGACGACACTCATCGTCCCGGGAATGAACGATGGCGATGAAGAGCTGGCCGCCAGCGCCCGTTTCATTTCCTCTGTCAACCCCGAGATTCCCTGGCATATCAGCCGGTTCCATCCGGACTACAAGGTCACCCAGACGCCGGCGACGCCGGTCGAAAAACTGCGCCGAGCCGCCGCCCTGGCCAAGGAGGCCGGGCTGAAGTTCATCTATATCGGCAATGTCTGGGGGGAGTCGGAGGCGACCTCCTGCCCGCGGTGCGGGAAAGTCCTGATCCGTCGGAGAGGCTTCTCCGTCGAAGAGAACACCGCCAGCGGCGGCCGATGCCCTTCCTGTGGCGACCCTATCGCCGGAGTGTTCTGAGTTGACGGACCTTGGCCTGATCACTGACCTGCGCGATGACCGGCTTCCGGGAGAACCCCTGCTCCAGAAAGTCATGAGTCGCGGGAAGATCGTGTCCAGGATGCCTTCGCTCCCCGAGATCAGGAAGAGGTTCCTGGACGAATTCACGAAGCTCGACGAGAGATACAGAGCCATCGAGGGACGCGGCCCCTTTGTTCCCCGTGAGTTTCTCGCCCCGCCTCCGCGCCCTCCAAGTCAAGGCTGTCCGCGGCGTCAGGCAGCGGGAGTTCGAGGAGAGTTGATCAAAGGCCGGCGATCCAATCCTCCATTGCCTGGATATGGAGTCTGATGAGCTCATCCAGGTTTTCGGGTTTCTCTGATTTCTGGCGACGGCCGTAAGCAGCGACGCCGGCATCGATGTCGAGCCAGGGAGAGAGGAGGCCACCGGGGGCGAAAGCTCCGCGTCTGTTTTCCTCCGGGTCGGCTGCCTGGAGACAGGGCAGCCTCTCCCTTATCCTCTTATAGATAGCCGAGTAAACCTGATCGTACTGGAAATAGGCCCCTGCGCCCTGCGACTCCAAGTATGAGCCCACCGTCCCGTCCGTATCGACGAGACCGAGACAATCGGGGTGGAGCGGCATGATGCCGAGCTTGTCGCTGTCCTGCCCATCTCCCAGCTGACCGAGAGGAAAGAGGCGGCAGACGAGCGGCCGGTCAGGATGGACGCCGCAACCGCGGGAATTGAGAAAGATACAGCTCCCGTCCGGTTTATTGCGCAGGACGGTTCCCCCTTCTTCCGCGTATATCCGGTAGAGCTCGGTTGTGGAGATCTTAAGGGACCTGGCCAGACGAAGGGCCTCATACGGGCCGAGCCGGATCGCTTTGTTGGAGCAGCAAACGCTGCAAACTTGGCATTTGAAAGAAAAAGGGCTGTCCTTTTTCAGGTTGAAAACGAGAGCGGTGGCAGGCCCGGCTTGGTCCACTTCAGTCTTGAGCGGAGCCGAATCGTATGATAAGCGAGGCCGGTTGTCAATCGAGGAGTCGCAACTGCGGGCCATTCGATCCGGCTCGCGCCTTTGGCGATAGGTTCTCTTCAGAGGAAATTTCTGCTAAAATAAAAAGAGGGTGGAGAAGAAAGGGATGTCCGAGAGGTTCCGGTTCCTCGATCATACTTCCGACGCCAAGTTCCAGGCCTATGGCCGCACCCTTGAGGAAGCTTTTGCCAATGCCGCTCTGGCCACGGTTTCTCTGATGTGGGACCCGGCCGCGGTGGAGAAGATGCTGGACCACCCGGTGGCCGTCCAGGGCAGGGACTTGGAACAGCTGCTCGTCCGGTTCCTGGGCGAGGTCATCTATCTGTTCGAAACCCGGTCGCTCTTTGTGGCCGCCGTGGATGACCTGAAGATCGAAAAAGCCGCTGAGGGCTTCCGCCTCAGGGCCGTCTTCAGGGGCGATGACCGGCCGGCGAGGTATGCAATTTTCGGCCACGTCAAGGCCGTCACCTATAATGAGATGAGGATCGATCAGGGTTGCCCCGTGACCGTCCAGGTCGTGGTCGATGTCTGAGAGGGTGCTGATGGAACTCCGAAAAATTACCGACTTGATCTGGGAGATCCCGAAGCAGGCGGACATGAGGGTACCGGCGATCGTCTATGCTTCGTCTCGGCTCCTCGAAAGCGTCAAGAAGGACCTGACGCTCCAGCAAGCCCGGAATGTCGCCTGCCTGCCGGGCATCCAACGGATGTCCTATGTCATGCCGGACGGCCACCAGGGCTACGGTTTCCCCATCGGGGGAGTGGCGGCCTTCGATATGGATGAGGGCATTATCTCTCCCGGAGGCGTCGGCTACGATATCAACTGCGGGGTCCGGCTGCTGCGGACGGATTTCAACGAACAGGACATCGCCGCCAGACGAAAAGAGCTTCTGGCGGAGATCTTCAAGGAAGTGCCGGCAGGAGTCGGAAAAGGCGGCATCACCAGGCTCAGCCGGAGCGTCCTCAAAGACATCTTGACGAGAGGAGCCGAGTGGGCCGTCGAGAACGGATACGGGACAAGGGACGATCTTCTCATGACCGAGGAAGGGGGCCGGATGATCGAGGCCGACCCGGCCCATGTCTCCGACCGCGCCTTGGAACGGGGCATCCCTCAGCTCGGGACGCTGGGCGCTGGGAACCACTTCCTGGAAATCCAGAAGGTCTCTCATGTCTATGACCAAGACTTGGCCCGGGTTTTCGGCCTTTCCGGGGTCGGTCAGGTCATGGTCATGATCCACTGCGGCAGCCGCGGCCTGGGACATCAGGTGGCCTCGGACTACATCGAGCTGATGGAGAACAAGCTCGGGACCAAGGGATTGCCCGACCGGGAGCTCATCCATGCGCCCATCCGCTCACCGCTGGGCCAACAGTATTATCGGTCCATGTGCGCGGCGGTGAACTACGCCTTCGCCAACCGCCAGCTCATCGCTCACTGGGTTCGTGATGTTTTCGCCAAGGTAATGGGAAGCGCCAAGGGGATGCGCCAGGTGTACGATGTCTGCCACAATGTGGCCAAATTCGAGAAGCACACGATCGCCGGAGAAGCGCGCGAAGTCTGCGTCCACCGCAAAGGGGCGACCCGGAGCTTCGGCCCGGGGAGGCGGGAAATACCCGAAGCCTACAGGGCGAAAGGCCAGCCCGTCATCATCCCCGGAAGCATGGGGACGGCTTCGTATCTCCTCGTCGGGACAGCTGGGGCCGAGGAGTTGAGCTTCAGCTCTACGGCGCATGGGGCCGGACGCGTCATGTCCCGGCACGAAGCGCTGCGCCGCTTCCGGGGTGAGCAGATCCGGGACGAGCTCCAGAAAAAAGGGATCGAGCTCCTGTCCGCCAGCTGGAAGGGGGTGGCCGAAGAAGCCGCGGCGGCCTACAAGGATGTGGACGAAGTCGTCAGGGTCTCCCATGAGGTCGGGATCGGCCGCTTGGTGGCCAGGGTCGTTCCCGTCGGAGTGATGAAGGGATAAAAAAGATCAGGTGATGACCTTGTCGATATCCTTTTCGGCATAATCCTCAAACTGCAGAGCCAAGATATATTCGCCCCGCCACATGAGATAGTGGCTGTTCTCGACCTTGCTCAAGTACATCAGCATCTGCCTGTTGGTCGCCTGGACCCTCTTGGCCAGGGAAGCGTAGAACTCCCGGGCGGACTTCTCCGCGATCATCGCCTGGCTCAAGACATCGGCGAGGCTGGAGGACGGCTTGAGAGAGACCGCTGGGAGAAGTCGCTCATCGACGGACTTGGGGATCTCCGGCTTCTCTTCCCCCCACATCGAGGCGAAGAGGCGCAAGAGGATGTCCTTGTGCTTCTTTTCTTCGAGCGCCAAAAGACCGAACTTCTCCTTGAGAAGGGCATTTCTCACCCGGTCGGCCATCCTGGCATAGATTCTGTGGGCATCGATCTCGGCCCGGATAGCGTATCCCAGCAATTTCTTCACGGGCTGCTTAGCAAGGCTGACCATGATCATCTCCTTTCAAAGAACACAAGATACACCAATGGTTGAAAGAGTGCAAACCCTCTCCGGATCATGTTATCGGAGCTTCTTCTTGAGCTGTCCCAGGCTGAGACAGTTGAGGATGTCCTTCTTTTTCAGCCAGGCCCGGCGGGCGATCCCGACGCCGAAGCGCATCATCTTGAGTCCCCCGGAGGAGTGGGTATCTGTGCCGAGGGAGAGGCAAACGCCGAGGTCTTGCGCTTTTTTGAGGTAGTGCTCATTGAGGTCCAGACGGTCATAATAGGAATTGAGCTCCAGGGCCTTGCCCATTCGAAGGGCCCCTTTGAGCACCGCTTCGAGGTCGACATCGTAGCCTTCGCGGCCCGAGATCAGCCGGCCGGAGGGGTGGCCGATGATATCGAGGTAAGGGTTCTCCATGGCCTTGAGCATCCGGGCGGTGACGTTCTTTTTGAATCCGGAATGGATCGAGGCCACGACCACGTCAAGTCTGGCGAGGATCTCATCGGGAAGGTCGAGAGAGCCGTCGGCCAGGATATCCACCTCTGTCCCCGTCAGCAGCTGGACGCCCTTCAACTTGCCATTGAGCTCCGTGATCTCCTTCATCTGACGGCGGACCCGGTCGGGCGTCAGGCCGCCGGCGTATTGGGCAGTTTGGCTATGGTCGCAGACGGCGAGGTAGCTGTAGCCTTCCCGCCGCGCCAGGTCAGCCAGTCCCGAGAGAGTGACATGACCGTCGCTCCAATCGGAATGGACATGAAGGTCGCCGCGGATATCCCCGTAGTCGATGATCTCGGGGAGCTTCCCCTTGAGGGCCAGCTCGATCTCGCCTCGGTCCTCGCGCATCTCCGGGGGAAACAGCGGAAGGCCCAGGGCGGCGTAGACTTCCGCCTCATCACGGCCGGCGATCCTTTTGGCACCGCGAAAAACGCCGTACTCGGAGATCTTCAGGCCCCTGTCCTTGGCCATTCCGCGGAGCTTAATGCTGTGGGCCTTGGATCCCGTGAAGTACTGGAGGGCCGCCCCGAACTCCGAATCGTCGACGATCCGCAGGTCGACCTGTCTTTCTCCCGTATCAGAAGCAAACACCACCGAACCTTTGGTCGTTCCCGCGGCCAGAACCCTGGTCACTTTCGGATGGGAAGCGAAATAGCGAATGATCTCGGCCCCGTCTCGGCCGCTGGCCAGGATGTCGATGTCCCCGACGGTCTCTCTCATGCGGCGCAGCGACCCGGCGGGGGAGATCCGCTTGATCCCGGGAGCGAGCTTGAGGTAGTCGATGACCTCTTCGGCCAGAGTCAGAGCGATATAAATGGGGATGCGCTCCTGAGCTTTCTCATAGCTTTCGATCCCCTTGAGGATGCCGTCCACCCTCTTTTCGCCCATCCCCGGGAGCGCGGCCAGGGAGCCGTCCCTGATGGCCTTCTTTAGGTCCTCGAGGTCGCGGACTCCCAGCTTTTTATAGGCTAGCTGGACCGTCTTAGCGCCGAGGCCCCGGACCTCCAAGAGCTTGAGGAGGTTCTCCGGGATCCCCGAAAGCGCCTCCTCGTATTTTTTCATCTTCCCGGTTTTCAGATATTCCTCGATCTTGGCCGCGATGCCGCTGCCGATTCCCGGGACCGTCTCAAGCTTCCCTTCATCGGCCAGGGATTCGATGTCGTCGCCGAGGTCCTCCAGGACCGCAGCCGCCCGGCGATAGGCGAGGACCTTGAAGGCCATCTCGCCTTTGATCTCCAAGGCGTCGGCGATCCTGCTGAAGAGCGAAGCGATCTCTTTGTTCTTCATCTTGTTCTTCATCCGTCTCCGGGAAGGCGGGACCGTCTTCCTCCTTTATTCTATATCGGGTCTGCTTTTCAGACAATGCGGATGACCGGAGATCGAACGGGCGGTTTGCCAGCCGAGATTGCCCGGCGGGCGCCGTTATGCTAACTTCAAGGGAAAACGGCCAGGCTTGAGGAGCCATCGAGTGCGAAGGCGTTCATTCTTCCAGAAGTACCTGCTTCCCGGTTTTGTGTTCCAGGGTGTCCTGATCGCTGGCGGCTACGGAACGGGACGGGAGCTCGTCGAATACTTCATGAAATTCGGCGTGCTCGGCGGGATCCTCGGTATGTTCGGAGTGACGACCGTCCTTTGGGCTATGATCCTGGTCGTCACCTTCGAGTTCGCCCGAAAATTCGGAACCTACGATTACCGGTCGCTGCTCCTGCGGGTGGAAGGTCCGCTCTGGATGGCCTTTGAAGCGTTTTATCTCATCCTCATGGTCGTTGTCTTGGCCGTCGTCGGCTCGGCGGCCGGCGTCCTCCTGAGGGACAATTTCCGGATACCCTATGTCTTCGGCGTCATCCTCATGCTGGCGGCGATCGGGTTCCTCACCTTCAAGGGAGGACGTCTGCTCGAGAAGTTCCTTTCCTCCTGGTCGATATTGATCTACATCGTCTATGGGCTCTTCCTGGCGGTGTCGATCTGGAGGTTCGGGCCTCAGATGCGCAGCTCGCTGGCCGAGGGCTCGATCCTTCCCGGATGGGCGATGGGAGGGTTCAAGTATGCCCTCTATAACATGGGTGTCATCCCCACGGTCCTGTTCTGTGTGGGCCGCATCGAGACGCGACGGGAGGCCGCGATATCGGGCTTCCTGGCCAGCGTCATCGGGATCCTGCCCGGCTTTTTATTTTACCTCGCCGTCCTCGGTTTCTATCCCGTAGTGCTGAGCGAGGAGACACCGGCTTTCTTTGTCCTCCGGCAGACCGGTTCGCCTTGGCTCCTCGTGGCCTTCCTGGTCGTCCTCTTCGGGACGCTGATCCAGACGGGGACGGGGTTCATTCACGCTTTCAACCAGAGGATCCAATCGGCCCTGGAAGCCCGGGGAAGAAGATTTCCCGCCTGGCAAAGGCCGGTGATCGCGCTCGTTCTTCTGCTCTTGAGCCTCGGCATCTCGAGTTTCGGGTTGATCGCCCTGGTGGCCAAGGGATACGGCAGCCTCAGCTGGGGGATCTTCCTTTTTTATTTTGTCCCCTTGATGACCGTCGGCCTCGGCCGCATCCTGCGCCGGGATTGAGCCCTGTGGTGGGATACCCAGGATACCGGGGAAGCGGGCCAGGTTGATATTTTGCCCGCCGGCCCCTATATTAGGGCAGGCATGAAGGTTGTTCTCGCCGGATTCAACATCGACA
>DAIPLF010000463.1:0-1954 GCA_036769375.1 Candidatus Aminicenantota bacterium
TCTATGTTCACGGCGTAGAGCCTGAAGTTCTCGTCCCCGCCTTTGTCCTGGACATAGGCGATCCGGCTATCGCTGGCCCAGAAGTAGCCGGCGATATCCCTTTCCGCAGCGCTCGTGATCCGGCGTTCCTCATCCCGACCGATCTCTTGGACGTGGATGTTCAGGCGAGTCTGCCAGGGCTTGAGAAACGCCAGGTGCCGGCCGTCGGGGGAAAGCCGGAAGGAGACCGTCTGGGGGTTGCGGAAGAAGTCCTTCATCGGGATCGTCCGCGGCAGTTTCTCTTTAGGAGCGCAGCCCCCCAGGGCCAGGACCAGGCTGATCCCAGCCGCTGCAAAATAAGAAAGTCTTTTCATCGCCGGCCTCCTGGATAAGGATTCATCTGGATACCCTGCTGTTTGGGTTTGGAGTCGTCGGTCAGCCGGAGCCGCCAGGCTCCTCCTTTTTGACGGACTTCTCGAGCTCTTCAACTCGGGCCTTGAGTCGTTTCAGGTCCTTGACCAGGTCGTAGAGCCGGGGAAGAAGGACTGAGGCCTTTCTCCAATCGCGGACGTCGAGCTGCGGAGTGCCGGCCACGATGGCGCCAGGGGGAACATCCTGGGCGATCCCGGTCTGAGCGATAGCGATGACATTGTCCCCGACGTTCAGGTGGTCGGCCACACCGACCTGGCCCGCCAGGACGACATTCTTGCCGATCCTGGAGCTGCCGGCGATTCCCACCTGACCCGCCAGGATCGCGTTCTCCCCGACCTCAACGTTGTGAGCGACCTGGACGAGGTTATCGATCTTGGTCCCCCGCCGGATGATGGTCCTACCCAGGGCGGCCCGGTCGACCGCGCTGTTGGCGCCGATCTCCACGTCATCCTCGATGATGACGGTGCCGGTCTGGGGGATTTTCTTATGAGTCCCATCCTCGCGTTTGATATAGCCGAAGCCGTCCGCTCCGATGACCACGCCGCTGTGAAGAATGACATTGTTTCCGATACGGACGTCTTCGCGGACGGAGACGTGCGAATAGATGACGCAGTCCTTGCCGATCCTCACCCGTGGAAAGACCGACACCAGCGGAAAGAGGACCGTCCCGTCCCCGATCTCGGCCTCGTCCCCGATCACCGTAAGAGCGCCGACGGCGACGTGCCGTCCGATTTTGGCGGAGGGCGAGACCACGGCCGTGGGGTGTATCCCCGGACCAGGCCGGTAGGGCTGGAAGAAGAGCTCCACCGCCCGGATGAATGTCAGTTGGGGGGTCTCGGAAAGGATGACCGGCATTCCGCGAAAGGGCTCCTCCGGCGGGATGATAGCGGCTGCGGCCGCAGATTTTTCCAGGAGCTCGTGGAGCTTGGGAGAAGCGAGGAAGACAAGGTCACCTGCCCGGGCGTTCTCCAGGCCGGCAACCCCGGTGATCACCCTCCTCCCGTCTCCTTCGAAGCGGCAGGCGAGAAGCCGGGCCAGTTCCTCGACGGTAAGGCCCGCGGGGCCGGCCGGGGCGGACTTAGGCGTTCTTGGCATGTCGTCTCTCGTTCAATACGGCCGCCAGCTCGGCTCCCCAGAGCAGGATGACCAAAGAGAAGGTGATCCAGAGAAGGAAAAAGATGATCGAGGTCAGCGTTCCCTGGACGATCTTGGACAGCACGATGCCGATGGCCGAGAAATTGGCCACGTAAAAGGCGAAGACTCTCTTAAAGGCCTCCCACAGGACGGCGCTGATGACGGACGCCGCCAGCGCGCTGCGGGTGAACACTTTGACCTCCGGGATGAACTTGTAGAGAGTGAAAAAGACCAGGAAGGTCAGGGCCAGCGGAACGAAGTACTGGACGAGGAAGTTATCAGCCAGGGCAACGGCTCGCGGGTTGACGTGGGCGGAGACGAACTCGCTCGTCTGGAGGGCCCGGTGCAGGGCGGCCCAAAAGGCGGTGATGGCCAGGGAAATGAGCAGGATGATGCCCATGGCGAACAT
>DAIPLF010000464.1:0-1954 GCA_036769375.1 Candidatus Aminicenantota bacterium
TTCAAGTCCATGTCGCCCAGGTGGTCCTCCAGGCCGGCGATGTCCGTCAAGAGAGCATGCCGGGAGCCGTCGCTGACGAGCCCCATGGCGATGCCCGCGACGGTCATGGAGAGCGGCACTCCTGCATCCATCAGGGCGAGGACGCCGCCGCAGACCGTGGCCATTGAAGAAGAACCGTTGGACTCCAAGATATCCGAGACGATGCGGATCGTATAGGGGAAAACCTCGGCCGCAGGGATGGAGGGCAATATGGATTTCTCGGCCAGGGCGCCATGGCCGATCTCCCGCCTGCCAGGACCGCGCAGGAAGGAGACTTCGCCCACGGAAAACGGAGGAAAGTTGTAGTGGAGCATGAAGCGCTTCTCGGCTTCTTCTCCCAGCCCGTCGAGTCTTTGGACGTCTTCAAACGTCCCCAGCGTGACCGTAGCCAGGGACTGCGTCTCGCCTCGAGTGAACAGGGCAGATCCGTGCGTCCGGGGGAGAAGCCCCACCTCTATGGAGATGGGCCTGATCTCATCGAACGCCCGGCCGTCGGCCCGCTTCCCTTGATTCAAGATCAGGTCCCTGACCAGCTTCTTCTCCAGGTCATGGAAGATCTGCTTGGTGACGTTGATCTCATCTTCGTTTTCGGCCGGGATCTCTTCAAGCAGCGACTTGAGAAGGCGTTCGGACTCGGCTTCGCTCTCCTTCTTTTTACAGATCTGGATCGCTCGAAGCAGGTCGTCCGCGATTCGCTTTTCGACCCGTTCGGCTTTGGCCGCGTCCACTGTTTTGACGGGGAATTCGCGCTTCTTGATAGCGAGTTTCTGGTAGAGCTCTTTCTGGGCTTCGATGATCCGGCGGATCGGCTCTTGCGCCAGAGAAACCGCCTCGAAGATCCTGTCGTCCTCGACCTCGCAGGCACCGGCCTCGATCATGATGATGCCCTGTTCCGTGCCGACGACGGCCATATTCAAAGGGCTCTTTTCGAGCTGAGCGACCGTCGGGTTGATCAGGAACTGACCGTCAACGAGGCCGACTTTGACCGCCCCCAATGGAGTGACAAAGGGGATTTCGGAAAAATAAAGGGCGGCCGAGGCCCCGATAACGCCCAAGGTGTCGGGCTCGTTCTCGAGGTCAGCCGAGAGGAGAAGAGCGACGATCTGGGTATCGAAAAAGTACCCATCTGGGAAGAGGGGGCGGATGGGCCGGTCGATCAGTCGGCTGACCAGGATCTCCCGCTCGGAAGGGCGCCCTTCCCGCTTAAAAAAGCCTCCGGGGATCTTGCCGGCCGCATAGGTATTCTCCCTGTAATCAACGATTAAGGGCAGAAAGGGCTTTGGTTCCTTGACCTCTTTCTTTGAGGTCGCGGTGCAAAACATGATCGTCTCGCCCAGGCGGACGAGAGCCGAGCCGTCGGCCTGGCGGCCGATCTTGCCGATCTCTATGGACAGGGAACGGTTGCCGATTTCCAAGATGATGGTTTGAGACATGGGTGTATCCCGGCCGGCCTACTTGCGCAGGCTCAGCTTCTTGATCAATTGCTCATAGCGGGCGGGGTCTTCTCTCTTCAGGTAGGCCAGGAGCCGCTTCCTTTTCCCGACCAGACGCATCAATCCGACCCGGGAAGTGAAGTCCTTCTTATGCGTGGTGAGATGACTGGAGAGGAGGTTGATCCGTTCGCTCAACAGGGCGATCTGGACCTCGGGAGAGCCGGTGTCTCCGGCCTGGAGCTTGTTGTCCCCGATGATCTGGGTCTTTGATTCTTTGCTTAGCACTCTGTACACTCCTATTCGGGTTCACATCTTAGCAGAACTTTTCCCGAATGTAAATCACGCGTTTTCAACGCGTAAAGGCCGGGGAAAGGCGTCCCCGGTCTAGTTTTTGCCGGCCTTGAGGATATCTCTCCTCCGGAGCAGATCGCGAACATAACGTGAGGCCTGGCCGCCCTGAGAACTCTTGGCCGCTTCCAGGG
>DAIPLF010000465.1:0-1951 GCA_036769375.1 Candidatus Aminicenantota bacterium
CCGCAGCCGATGAACATGTAGCCGATCTGGGAGATCGTGGAATAGGCCAGCACCCTTTTGATATCGTTCTGAGTAAGGGCCATAGTGGCCGCGAAGATGGCGGTCACTGCTCCGATAAGACCGACGACCTGTCCGGCCACGCCGGACAGGGTGAACAGCAGGTTCATGCGGGAGACCAGGTAAACGCCGGCCGTAACCATGGTGGCGGCATGGATGAGCGCGCTCACCGGGGTGGGGCCCTCCATGGCGTCCGGAAGCCAGACATAAAGGGGGATCTGGGCGGATTTGCCGGTGGCCCCGACGAAGAGCAGCAGAGCGATAAGGGTGGCCATCCCCTGGGTGACGACACCTCCCTGTATGGCCCCGTTGATCGCCCGGAAATCGCCGCTCCCGACGACGAGCAAGATGAAGAAAATCCCCAGAATAAACCCGGCATCGCCGATACGGTTGACAATGAAAGCCTTCTTGCCGGCATTGGCCGCCGAGTGCTTCTCGAACCAGAACCCGATCAGCAGATAAGAACACAGCCCGACGCCTTCCCAGCCGACGAACATCAGCACCAGGTTGGCGCCCATGACCAGGATGAGCATGGCGAAGGTGAACAGGTTGAGGTAGGTGAAGTAGCGCTTGTATCCCTTGTCATGGGCCATATATCCGACCGAATAGACATGGATGAGAAACCCGACGCCGCTGACAACCAGAGTCATTATCGAAGACAGGGGGTCGAGCTGCAGCGAGAGGTCGGCCTGGAACGACCCTGACTGGATCCACGGGAAGAGGGTCTTGACAAGCGGCAGGCTTTCTGCAGGGATCTGGAGAAGGCCGAAAAAGGAGATGACCGAGACGACGAAGGAGGCGAAAACAGAAAGGCAGGCCTGCCAGGAGACGGCCTTCTTGGGCAGCCATTTCCCGAACACCGCCAGGATGAGAGCGCTAGCTCCGGGAAAGAGAGGGATGAGCCAGAACATCTCCATTTCCTATCCCTTCATCAGGCGCATATCTTCTGCCTTGATCGATTTTTTCTGCCGGAAAACAAGCAGGATGATGGCCAGGCCGACGGCGGCCTCGGCCGCGGCGACCGTGATGACAAAGAAGACGATGACTTGGCCGGCGGGAGAGCCGGCCGCTTTGGCCAGGGCGACAAACGCCAGGTTGGCGGCATTGAGCATGACCTCGACCGCCATGAACATGGTCATCAGATCACGCTTGATGAAGAAGGCGATGACCCCCAGGGCAAAGAGCAGGACGCTCAGACCGATGAAGTAGCCGAGCGGGATCATCCCTTATCTTCCTTCTTGACAAGGACGATGGCGCCGACCAGAGCGGCGATGATCAGGATGGAGGTGATCTCAAAGGGATAGAGGAAGTCGGTAAAGAGCAGCCGGCCGAGGTCGGCGGGGTTGCCGATGCTCGCACCGCCCGTACGGCCCAAGGCGCCCAGCGTCCCGCGGACGGCCAGCGCCAGCTCGACAAGGAGAAAGACAGCCAGGACGGCTGACAGACCGAGCGTCCATCTCTTTCTTTCAGGAGCGATCCCTTGTTCAAGATTGATCATCATGATGACGAAGATGAACAGGACCATGATGGCCCCGGCATAGATGATGATCTGAACGGCTGCGATGAAGGGGGCATCGAGCAGACCGAAGAGGCCGCCGAGGCAGGCGAAGGCGAGCACCAGAAAGAGGGCGCTGTGCGCCTGGTTCCTGGACAGGATCAAGCCGAGGACTCCGCCTACGCAGAGGGTGGCCAAAAGGAAAAAAAGGAAGACACCCATTTTTAGGTCTCACATTATATTTGCGAGGGTCGGAACGGTCAAGCAAAAAATAGCCTCAGGGCATTTTCGGCTAGGCTCGCCAAAATTTCCCTTGATTCACTGACTGTGCCTTGTTATAATAGCGCCGGTACCGCGGGGTAGAGCAGTCTGGTAGCTCGTCGGGCTCATAACCCGGAG
>DAIPLF010000090.1:0-5507 GCA_036769375.1 Candidatus Aminicenantota bacterium
GTTCACTATAATTTTTCGTCCAGGGGAAGTCAAATAGTGAGCCGGCCGACGCGATCAGGCCGCGTTTTCTGCTTCCACCTGGTCTCTCAGCCTGTCCAGGAAGTCGGGGATCGCGGAAAGCACCCGGTTCCAGTTCGGGATGAGGGGAGAATAGAGGGGGTCCTCCAGGAAGTCCTTCCCGGCGATCTGCAGGGCCTTGGTGAAGGCCTCTACGACGATCGTTTCCTGGTGGGCATCGAAAATGAGCCCGTTGATCGCGGCGTCATCACGGTAGCGCTTGACCGAGTCCTTGGCCGTTCGCTGGTAGTTGATGAGGAGCGTCCCCAGCGCGCTTGAACTCAGGCTGATCCCTTCGATAGCTAGGTTGCGAAAGATCGACTTGGCGATGTCGACGGCCATTTTCATCAGCCCTGTTTTGGGGTCTTCGGCCGACAGATCCTGGTGCTTGTGCTCATAGGTCTCGCAGAGCTCGGCCTGGCAGATCCGTCGAGGCGAGTAATTGCGGTAGACCTCGGCCAGGGTCTCGACCTCGAGCCCCCAATCGCTGGGGATCCGGTTGATCCTGGCCAGCTCGGTCAGCATGGAAAACTCTCCGGCCAAGGTATAGCGAAAGCTGTCCAGAAAAACCAGGAATGGGAGACAGCCCAGAATCTTTTCCAGGCTGCGGATGAGGGGAGTCACGAACAGACGCGTCACCCGGCCGTGCATCCGATCGGTCACCCGGGCATAGTATCCTTTGCAGAAAGCATAATCGACGGTCGGCGATGCCACCGGGTAGCAGAGCCTCGCCACGAGCTCCCGGGAATGGTTGACAATATCGCAGTCATGGAGCGCAATAACCTTGCTTTCCTCTCGGGACAGGACATAGCCGTAGGCGATCCAGGCGGACCGTCCCTTTCCATCCCCCCCCACCTGAAGGTCATTCTCCGCGAGAAGCTGATAACGCCCGGCCAGAGACGGGCCTGACGCCCAGATGATGCGGTTTCTCTGGGGCAAGGACGAGAAAAACTCCTTGGCCTGCAGGAAATGATCTTTTTCGGCCGTTCGGCCGAGGGTGATGACGATCTCGTTGAGATAAGGGATCTCCTTGAGGTTCTTCATGATGCCTTGGATCGCGGGAGAGCCCAACTCCGCCGGGGTGATAGGAAGAACCAGGGCAATGGGGCGGTGACGGCTGAATTCGACAAGCTCCTGCTCTATGCGGTCCAGGTCCGTGGTCTTGAGCCGGTGAAAAGTCGTGATGACCCCGGTTTGATAAAAATCAGCCATAGCCACCTCCTGATTTGGATTGATCAGCCGGAGAGGCGTTCCACGAGCTTGCGAACCGCCTCGGACCAGCCGACGGGTCCCTCCCCGGGCGCAAAGATGAGGTTGCCCAGCCGGATGGAAGGCTCATAACGTCCTCCCGGCTGTTGGACGAGGACGGGAAAATCGACGTTCTCGAGGAGAGGCAGGTCATTGGGGCTGTCCCCGAGGCCGATCGTCCCGGGGACGATCCCGTTCGCTCGAGCGTAGATATCCTTGACCACCCTGACCGCCCTCCCTTTGTCGTTATCGCCCGTGAGATGGAAGAAACGGCCGCGGGTGATGCTCAGTCCGGCGGATTCGGCGATCTCTCTGACGGTCTCCAAGTCGGCCGCCGGATCATCCAGCAGGAACGGCTCGTCATACTCCCTCTCCTTCGCCCGGGCCGCATCCTCGAGCGAGAGCCCGGTGAGGCGGGCCACCTCCTCGACGCTCAAATCGGAGAAACCGCGCAACCGGCCCGGCAGGCGTTCTTTGATTGCGGAATAGACTCCCAGAATCCGGGAGTAAGAGGTCCCCATCTCGACCACCTGATAGCCCGAATCCTTCCTCGCCCCGGGAAGCTCCCCGGGGAACACGCTTTCCGGAACGAAAATGGCGCCGCCGTTTTCGACGATAAACGGATCGGTATTCTGGAGAGCGATCCGAATTTGCTCGACCTCCGCTCTGGTCTTGCTCGTGCAGACGATCAGGGGGATGCCGGATTCCCGCAACAGGCGGAGAGCAGGCCGGGCCGGCTGGAAGGAATAGGTCCGCTGGTCAAGAAGCGTCCCGTCCAGGTCGGTAAAGACAAGGATCCGGATGCTCATTATCCACACCGTCATTGGTTAAAGTTGACCTAGCTAACCTAGAGTCTCAAAGGCCGGGTTCCGCTTTGTCTACAATTTTACGATACCAGACTTCTTCACTTTCTGTCAAAGGCAATGTTGAGCCCGGCGCCGGGGATAGGATAAAATGGAGGAGGAGGCCAGCAATGCCATACAACACGGCCCTGCGTCGCTATACCGCGAAGCGGATCGAAGAGATTCGCAACGCCGACCTCCTCATCGGCATCCCCTGCTACAATAACGAAAAGACGGTCGCCCACGTCATGCAGATGGTCACCCACGGGCTGGACAAGTACTACCGCGATTTGCGGAGTGTCATCTTCGTGGCTGACGGCGGCTCCACCGACGACACCCGGGAGGCAGCCAAGGAATTCCAGATCAAACCGTGGCAGGAAAAGGTCGTCTCGATCTATAGAGGCCCCGCCGGGAAAGGGACGGCTTTGCGGTCGGTCTTCGAAGCGGCCCGGACGCTTCAGGTCCGCGCCTGCGCCGTCGTCGACGCCGACCTGAGGAGCATCACCTCGGATTGGATCCAGTATCTCTTGGACCCCGTGATCAACCGGGACTTCCAGTTCGTCGCCCCCGTCTACCTGAGGCACAAGTACGATGGGACGATCACCAACAACATCGTCTACAGCATGACCCGGGCCCTGTACGGCAAGCGCATCCGGCAGCCCATCGGCGGGGACTTCGCCTTCTCCAAGGATGTCGCCAGGTTTTACGCCGAACAGGACGTCTGGGAAACCGACGTCTCCTGCTACGGCATCGATATCTGGATGACGACCACGGCCATCACTCAGGGCTTCAAGCTCTGCCAGTCCAACCTCGGCGCAAAGATCCACGACGCCAAAGACCCGGGCCAGCATCTGGGACCCATGTTCCGTCAGGTCCTGTATGTTTTGTTCTCACTCATGGAGCGGTTCGAGGGCTATTGGAAAAACATCGCGGGAAGCGAGCCGGTGGAGACTTTTGGACACAGGAATTCCGTCGAGCCCGAGCCGGTGAGCATCGACCTGGAGGGGCTGGTCGATAAGTTCAAGGTCGGCTACCAGCAGTTTTCACCTCTCTGGAAGGAGCTTCTCAGCCCTGAGAGCTTCGCCGACATCCAGAAAGCAAACGAGCTTGGCTCCGCGGACTTCCATCTTCCGACAGCGACCTGGGTCCGGATCCTCTACGGGCTGGCGGCCACGTTCCACGCCTGGACCCGCAACCGCTTCAAGATCATCGAGGTCGTCACACCTCTCTATTACGCCCGGGTGGCGTCTTTCGTCCGGCAGACCTGGGACATGACTTCGGATGCGGCCGAGAATCTGGTCGAAGAACAGGCCCTCCGGTTCGAGGAGTTCAAAGACTATCTTCTCAAAGTCTGGACCGAGAAACCCCGGGTCTGACCCGATGGACATCGTCCTGGCATCCCAGTCGCCGCGGCGTCAAGAACTCCTGAAGAAGATCGTGCCTCTCTTCCGCGCCGTGTCCAGCGGACTTGACGAGGACGAGTTCCGGGAGAAAGACCCGCTCCGCTTTGCCTTGCGGGCGGCGGAGGCGAAAGCCAGGGAAGTCGCCGCAAGAAACCCTTCCTCGCTGGTGATCGCGGCCGATACGGTCGTCAACCTCAGAGATGAGGTCCTGGGCAAGCCAAAAGACCGTGACCAGGCGGAAGGGATGCTCCGCAAGCTCTCCGGCCAAAGGCACCGGGTCATCACGGCCGTGGCGCTCTATAGGAAGGAGGACGAACGACTCCTCACAGGCTTTGAGATCAGCTACGTCACGTTCAGGGTTTTGAGCGACCGGGACATCGAAAGTTATCTGGCGTCGGATGATTACCTGGACAAGGCCGGCAGCTACGCCGTCCAGCAGATCGGCGATCTCTTCGTAGAAAAGCTCGAGGGTGACTACGAGAATGTCGTCGGGTTCCCCGTTGCCAGGGTCAAAAAGCTGCTGGAGGACTTCCAGGGCGCAGGGGAGGCCGTCTCCATCACCGACATCGCCCTGCCGCATGATTGGGGGGTCGGCAAGATCGGCGGGGTCGTGACCTTCGTGCCGGGGGCCGTCATCGGGGACCGCGTCCGCGTCATCGTGACCAAAGCAAAGAGGCGCCTACGCTACGGAAAGATCATGGCCACCGAATCTCCCTCGCCGTTCCGGGTCGTGCCCAGGTGTCCCCATTTCGGGTCTTGCGGCGGCTGCTCGTTCCAAAATCTGGCCTACAGCAAGCAGCTGGAAATCAAGGAAAACTACCTCCTGCGGACGCTGCAGAGGATCGGGGGGCTGGCGCTTGATGATGTCGAGCGCGAACCCATCACCCCATCCCCTGCCGAGTATTACTATCGGGGCAAGATGGAATACGCCTTCGGAAGCGAAAACGGCCGTGTCTTCCTCGGCCTCCGCGAACGGGCGACGCCGTTCGATCCGTATAGAAAGAAGACTGTGGCGCTCGGCACGTGCCCTATCTTCAGCCGCGTCGTGGAGAAAGTATTCCCCGTCCTTCTTGATTTCTGCAGGCGGAGCGGGCTGGATGCTTACGACCCCATGGCTAGGAGCGGATACCTCCGAAATCTCGTCCTCAGAGAGGGCAAAAACACGGGCGAGATGCTGGCCGTCCTGGTGACAAAAGGAGGCCATATTCCGGATATTGAGGGCACGGTTGGGGAACTGAACAAGGAGGCTCCTTTCGTAAAGAGCTTCTGGCGGGTCGAGAACGAACGCGTCTCCGACCTCGTCGATTTCGCCGGCAAGATCCATGTCGACGGAGAGCCTTCGATCGAGGAACGGCTGGGAAAGCTGCGCTTCAAGATCTATCCAGAGACGTTCTTTCAGCCCAACCCCCAGGGGGCGGAGGTTCTCTACGCCCGGATCACCGCTGAGGTCGTGGCCTTGCGAGCCCGCAGCGTGCTCGGTCTCTACTGCGGCTCCGGCTCGATCGAGATCTCGGTCTCGAGCTCCGCTGAAGAAATCATCGGTATCGACTCAGAGGGCCCGAACATCGCCGCGGCCCGGGAAAACGTCGTTCTCAACGGCATCCGGAACTGCCGCTTTCTCGAGGGGCCAGTGGAAAAGGTGCTCAGGGAAGAAACCTTCGCCGGCTTTGACCTTCTCATCGTGGACCCGCCGCGGGCGGGGATCAGCCCCAAGGGGCTCAAGCATATCATCGGCCTGAATATTCCCAATATCGTCTATGTTTCCTGCAACCCGGCGGCCTTTGCCCGGGATTTGAGCCTTCTCGGAGAAAAAGGCTATCGCCTCCGGAAGCTGGGCTGCTACGATTTTTTCCCCCACACGCCTCACCTCGAATCTCTGGGTATTCTGGCGAAATAGGCTCGGGACTGGCTATCGCACCACGGGGATATCACCCGCCTGGCCCCACTCGTAAGTGGC
>DAIPLF010000090.1:5607-6973 GCA_036769375.1 Candidatus Aminicenantota bacterium
GCCCAGGTGCCGAAATAATTATGGGGGACGGGGATGTCTCCCGGCGCTCCCCATTGCACGGCGGAGGCCCCGCCGATCAACCAGGTGCCGTCGCTTGGCCGGAAAACCGCCGCCTCGGTCATGAAATCACCGTTATAATCGCCGTTCACCGGAATATCACCGTAGGCTCCCAATTCGTAGGTGCCGGCGTTCTTGACAAGCCACAACCCGGATGTCGGTCTGAAGACGGCCGGGTCGGAGGAATAGTTGCCGTTAAAATCGTGGCCGTCGACAACGAGGACCGGCAAGGGGATGGAGAACTTGAAAACGACATCATCGCGGGCTCCGCCGTAAGTCCTGTCATAGGCGCCGGAGGTTTTGGGGAAATTGGTCGAGCCCGTGCTCCCGATGATGAAGGCATTGCCATAAGCGTCCAGGGCTAGACCGCCGCTCGTTCTGTCGGCGCCGCTCCCCCCGATCAGCGTCGAGTAGAGAAGCCCCTTGCCCACCGGGTTGAGCATGGTCAGGAAGATATCCTGGTCCCCATTATGGGTTTGGTCGAAAGCGTCCTTGGTCGTTGGCCAGTTGGCCGATTTGGTATAGCCGGTGACGATCGCATCGCCGAGGGCGTCCACTCCGACAGCTCGACCGAATTCCAGGTTCGAGCCGCCCAGGAACGTCGAGTAGACCAGGGCAGAACCCGCCGGATTGAGCTTGGTCAGGAAGGCTTCATTCGACCCGGAGAAGGCGGAGTCCCAGGCGCCGGTTGTGACCGGAAAACGGTTTGATTCCGTGAACCCGGTCAAGTAAGCATTTCCGCCGCTGTCAACGGCCAATCCTCCGAGAGTGCCATCCAATCCGTTGCTCCCGAGATACGTGCTGAAGATCAGGCCGGTCCCCGGAGCGTTGAACTTGCTCACAAACACGTCTTTGGAGCCCCCCAGGCTTCTGTCATAAGCGCCGCTCGTCGTCGGGAAATTGGACGACGTTGTCGTTCCTGTAATGTAAAGATTTTCGGCCGGGTCGAGGACGACCCCCAAGCCCTGCTCTTCTCCGCTCCCTCCGAAAAAGGTGGAGAAAACAAGGCCCTTTCCCGAGGAATTGACCCTCAAGGCGAAGGCGTCCCGTCCGTTCAATGACTTGTCGTAGGCGTTGACAGTGGTAGGAAAGTCGGCGGAGAGAGTCGTCCCGGTCAGGCAGACATTGCCGTTCTGGCTGATGGCCAAGCCTGCAGCTTCATCGGAATCGCCCCCGCCGAACAACGTAGAATAGACGAGGCCCGTGCCGGCCGCGTTGAGTTTGGCGAGAAACGCGTCCCGGACGCCGCCGAGAGTTCTGTCGAAAGCGCCGGTGGTCGTGGGGAAATTGACCGATTGGGTGGTGCCGC
>DAIPLF010000466.1:0-1945 GCA_036769375.1 Candidatus Aminicenantota bacterium
GTCATGGCGATGGTCGACCGGCAGAAGGGCAGCCCGCACCGGATCGGCCTGATCACCGCCTCCGGGTTCAGCGTCGTCGAAATCTCCGACCCGGACTCTAACCTGCCCGTGGGAACGCTCCAGAACTTCCTGGATTTTTTTTTGGAGGAGAGGGGAGCTCGCCGGGTCGATTATGTGCACGGAACCGAGCCGGTCCTCCGGCTGGGAAGCGGGAGCGGCTGCGCGGGTTTCTATCTTCCGGCGATGGAGAAGAGCGAGCTGTTCAAGACGGTCATCCTGGATGGAGCGCTGCCCCGAAAGACTTTCTCCATGGGGGAGGCCTCGGAGAAACGGTTTTACATGGAGGCGCGGAAGCTCGTCTGAACTATCTTTTCAGCGCGGCTAACTTCTCGCCGAGGAGCCGGACATGCCGCATTTCCTCCCTGATGATCTCCTCGATCTTGTCCCGGCCGCTGCCCGTCGGCACCAGATCTTTCATCCCCAGGTAGAAGGCGATCGAATCCTTTTCCGCGGCCAAGGCGGATTTGAAAATCCCCTGGAGCTGGGAGGTGTCGATGTCTTTTTCGAAAAACACTTTGGTGTTGGCCAGTGAGGCGAGGTAGAGGCCGGCTTCGTTGTTCGGGTCAGAGGTCATGGCCTTCTGATCGGCCGGTGTCAAGGCCGTCCTCATTCCTTGGAAGACCTTCTGGTGTTCGATCTCCATGTCCGCCAGCTTGGTCAAGAGGTCCCGGGCATCTGAGTCCTTGATCCTCTTGGCCGACTCCCGGTAGAACTTCTCTCCGTTTCGCTCAATCTGCAGGGCCATCTCGAAGATCTCATCGGCGTTGAACACAAAGCTCATTTCGCGTCTCCTTCGGGTCCCAGTATACCAAAAATCAGAAGATTGTTAATCCTGATGTCCTGGGACTTGATTGGCTCAGGCAAAACGGAGAAAATATTCACCAACCTGGCCAATGAGCTGACCGAGGATTGCATCCGCGGCAAATTTGGCTAAGATTGAAGCTGTTTGAGGAGACGACCATGGACAGACATTTCGACTTGGAACTCAACGCTCTAAATGAAAAATTGCTCCACATGGCCCGTTTGGTGGAAGAGTCCGTGGCCAGGGCCGTGAAAAGCCTGAAGGAGAGGAACGAGACCTTCGCTCAGGACGTTTTAAAAACGGAAAGGGACGTCAACCTCTTGGAGATAGAGATCGACGAGCTCTGCATGCGGCTTCTCGCCTTGCAGCAGCCGGTGGCCAGCGACCTGCGGTTCATCACCTCTGCCATGCAGATCGCCAGCGAGTTGGAGCGGGTTGGAGACCTGGCGGTCAATATCGCCGAAGTCTCCCTGGACCTTCTCAAACTGCCTCCGCTCAAACCTCTCATCGACATCCCCCGAATGGCGTCTCTGGCTCAGGGGATGGTCAAGGACTCCCTCAATGCCTTCGTCAACCGGGACCAAAAGCTGGCCCGGGCGGTGTGCGAAAGGGACGACGAGGTTGATTCCCTGAACGACCAGATCTTCCGCGAGCTCCTGACCTATATGATGAACGATCCGACGACCATCGACCGGGCGGTGGGACTTATCCTGATCGGCCGTCATCTCGAGCGGATCGCCGACCAGGCCACCAACATCGGCGAGGATGTAATCTACCTCGTCCTCGGCAAGACGATCAAGCACAACATCGAGGAGATCCGGCGCGAGGCCGCGGCCAAAGCCGAACAGAAATAGCGTCCGGCCGCTCGCTTTCGGGAACCGCTGCGGATATTGATATTCTCCTAACCCTCCGTCTATACTTGACCCGGATAGAAAGGAGGTTCGCCATGAAACGCATTCCGCTTTTTTGGACTGGGTTGGTTGTTTCGCTTCTGGTGGTTCCTTTGTTCTCCCAAAAAGCTGTCAGGGACCTCAAATTCCACCATCTCCAGGAGTACTGCTGGATGCGGCTGGCAGAGGTCGT
>DAIPLF010000467.1:0-1940 GCA_036769375.1 Candidatus Aminicenantota bacterium
GGGCCGGGTGGGTGATCTCGGCGGCATACTGGAAGCCGATCGGGCCCGCGCTCAGGAGGAAAAACCCAAAGATAAAACCCGACAGAAGGAGCAGCCAATTGGCCGTTCCGTAGGTCATCCCGATGAGTCCGGGAAGGAGTCCGGCCAGGGCCAGCAGGATAAACGGCTTGCGGCGCCGGAAGCGGTCGGATAGGAGCGAAACCACGATCGCCCCCACGATGCCTCCGCCGAGCATTAAGCCGCCGAGCCGTCCGGCCTCGGAGATGGTGAAACCGCGCGGACGGATGATATCTTCTATCCAGGTTGAGACGGCGTTGAACATGCCGAGCCCGATAAAAAAAACGACCAACAGAATCAAGAAATGGCGTTGCCGGATCATCGAACGGAGCCCGTTGAACATCAGGACGCGCTCGTCCGGCCCTGCCGGCGTCGGCGGATGCTCGCGGGCGGCGAGAAGGAAGAATACGGCGGCCGCGGCGGAGGCCGCGCCATAGATAAGCAGCGTCTTCGGGATTCCGATGCGCACGACAAGATGGGGCGTTAGAAACATGGCCAGCAGAGGTCCGAGATAGAGCGCCAGCGTCCCGATCCCGGAGGCTGTCGCTCTTTCCTCGACCGGAAACCAGCGGGCGGCTACTTTGGTAATGGCCCCGATGATAAAGGGCTGGCCTGCGGCGATCCCGATCTGAGAGATTAACACCAGGGTGTAGTTTGAGGCGAACAATCCTCGTGTCAGGCCGAAGACGGCGGTCAGCACGGCGCCGGTCCCCACGGCCGCCCGGAAGCCCCGGGTGTCGATGACATAGGCGGACGGCAGGAAAATGATGATGAAGACGACCATGAAGGCCATCGATAGCAGCCCGATCATCAGGTCGGAGGTGTGATAGAAGGCCGCGGCCGCGCTGGTGATGGGGGCGAAGGTGATCCAGAGCACTTGGTTCATGACCCCCATGATTGCGAAGGCAGCGAGGACGATCCAGCGATAGCTATAGGCTTGGAATGGAGAGGGTTCTGTCAAATTGTCCTCCTCGGTGGCCGCTAGAACCTTATGCCGAGGCTCAAACCGCCGGGGCAAACGCTGAAATACCAGTTCAACTTGGACGCCCCTTCCCGATAGGTCCCCGGCTCTCCTAGAAATCGGATCTCGTAGTTCTTCAAGTCACGCCGGGCCCGGGTCGGTTGGGAAAAGATATTGAGGAGAGATACGCTCTCGCTGATGGCGAAGGTTATGAGTCCTTCGGACCAGGGCCGGTCAAAGACCAGTACGGTGACTAGACCGGCGGCCGCGTTGACGCCAAGGTTGAGGCCGTGGGTCAGCCAGCCGCGGCCTTCTTTCTCCCGTTCGGCGCATTCGCGCATGAGCTCCTCGGTCCTGAGGAGCTTAGCCCGGCGCTCTTCCGGAGTCCCCTCCGGCATGGATTGAAGCGCAGAGGGCTTATATGCCGGCACAAACGGGCTGATCAAGAGGCCTCCCGCTCCCAGAGCGCAGGTGGCCCCGCCCACGAGCATGTCTTCGGCGAAGTCCCTATCATCCCCCGTCTTGTCCCAGTTAGCTGCGGCTAGACCCCCTTGGACGAGGGCAGCGGCGGAATAGCCGGCGATCCAGCCATACCACCAGAGTTTCGCCCGCGGCTGGCCAGAAACCAGGGAGTTTTCCAAGAAGTCGAGCCGCTCTTTGACCTGCTCATCGGGAAGGTCAGCCGCCTGCTGGGCGAAGACTCCTCCCGACAGTGCCGCTGCCAGCGCCAGAGATACGAAAATACGCATCAAGCCGTTGTGTTTCATATGGGTCCCTTTCCCAAGAGGCTATATTCCCTTCTTGAGAGGCCGAGGCGATCAGGCTTCCTCGACCACGGTCCATCCAATAGAGGCGGCCAGCTCTTGAACGGGCTTCTTGAGGTCGCCGTAGAAGGTCACCCGGTGCCAGCCCCACTTGTCCC
>DAIPLF010000091.1:0-6937 GCA_036769375.1 Candidatus Aminicenantota bacterium
AGGCCGTAGAATTTGCCGCCAAGGCCAGGGAGGCGGGCATTGACGTCATCATCACTGACCACCACAGGCCCGGTGACGTCCTGCCCGAAGCCATCGCCCTGCTCAACCCCGTGCTCAAGGAATCCGGCTATCCCTATCCCAGTCTGGCTGGTGTCGGAGTTGTCTTCAAGCTTCTCCAGGCGCTGCTCGAGAAGCGGGGCAAAGCCGCTCAGTTGGAGCATTACGCCAAACTTGTGGCCATAGGCACGATTGCTGATGTGGCCGACCTCCGGGGGGAGAACAGGCTTCTTGTCAGGCAGGGTCTTAAGGGATTGGAGAAGGTCTCCAACCGTGGGCTGCGGAGCCTCCTCAACGAGTGCGGGCTGCTCGACAAGAAGGTCAGCGAGGGAGATGTCGGCTTCCGGATCGCTCCCCGGCTCAACGCCGCCGGGCGCATGGGAGTTGCAGACGATGCCGTGCGCCTCTTCTTTTCTGACGACGATGATGAAGCGGTCCGTCTGGCCCGTCGATTGAGCGATATGAACTCGCGGAGACAGAGCGAAGAGGACACCATCTTTTCCCAGGCCTTGGACCGGATCCGGGAGGGCTCCCTGGACCGCCGCTACAAGATGCTGGTCCTGGGGTGTGAAACCTGGCACCGGGGGATCATCGGCATCGTCGCCTCCAAGCTCAAGGACCTCTTCTATCGGCCCGTGCTTCTGTTCACCTATGAGGACGATAAGGCCCACGGGTCAGGAAGAAGCATAAGCGAATTTTCTCTGATCGAATGTCTGGACGCCTGCCGTGATGTTTTCCTGGACTATGGCGGGCACACTCTGGCGGTCGGCTGCGTCCTGCCGAGAGAGCGAATGGGCCAACTCCGGGAGAGGATCAATCAGGTGGCCGGGATGAAGCTGAAGGACGGGGACATCCTCAAGAAAGTGAGGATCGACGCCAAGCTGGATCTGGCCGAAATCCAGACTTCTTTCCTCGACAGCTATGCTCGCCTGGCTCCTTTTGGAGCCGGCAATCCGACGCCGACCTTTCTCAGCGAAGGCGTCGAGGTCGTCAGCCCGCCTCAACTCCTCAAGGGCAAACATCTGAAGTTCGTGGCCCGTCAGAATGACCGGATGATCGAGGTCCTGGCCTGGGACAAAAAAGATTGGCTCGGGGAGGTCCAGAAAGGGAGCCGCCTCGACGTCGTCTATTCTCTCCGCTCCTCCACTTTCCTCGGCGAAGAAAAATACAGTCTTTCCCTCGAGGCCCTGAAAGCCTCAGAAACATGACCAAGGTGACATTGGCCAGAGTGCTCCGCCTCGTGATCGCCCTGGGGCTCCTTATCATTATCGCCGTCATCCTCTGGTACTTTCTTTCCCATCGCCGCCCTCTCTCTGTTGTTCCTCCCAAGACAGAGGAGATCCCCGCCGAGAAGGTTGAGCGCCAGGAAGGCGTCGAGCACTTTGATTTCAAGGGGGATCGCGTCATCCGGGCCAAAGCAGAGAGACATTATGCCGGCGAAGATGGCCGCTATTATCTGGACGGGAACGTCGAAATCCGTGACCTCGGAAAAAAAGAGGGGGAAGAGATCGTCCTCTTTGGAGATCGGGTCTCCTATGACAAAGACTGGACGGAGGTCTTACTGGAGGGGAAGGCCAGGCTCCAGTACGAGGGGCTGACCGTTGAGTCTTCGGCCTTCTCTTATCAGAAAAAGCAAGAGGTCCTGACAACGGACCAGGGGGTCGTCTTCTCCTCGCGGACGATCTCAGGGAAGGCCCAAAAAATGGCCTACTCCTTTAAAGCAGGGTCCGTCCATCTCGAGGGGGAGGTCGAGATGGAGTTCCGGGAGAAAGCTGAGACCGGCACGCCGCTTGCCGTCCGGGGAGACACGGTCACTTTCATGCGGAAAAGGAGAAAGGGCCAGGTCGAGGGCAACACTTCCTTTTCTTTCGAGCGGAGCCGGGGTCGGGCGGATACCCTTCGCTTCGACTTGACTCCGGATGAACAGAGCGTTCGAGGTTTCTACTTAAAAGGCAATGTCCAGGTCGCCGTCATCGAACCGCTGGAGCCCTCCCCGGGAGAATCAAAGAGGGTGGAGTTGGAAAGGGAGGTCTCCGCGGATGAAGTCGACGTCCGGGCCTTCAAGAACAGGCAGCAGATCAGCAACATCGAAGCCCGGAACCGGTGCGCCATGAAATCTTCCACGCGGGAAGGGCAGACGAGCGAGGTCAGCTCGGACCGGATGAGTATGACTTTTGATCATAAGGGAGTGTTGAGGGAGTTCATAGCCTCCGGCGGAGCCCGACTGGTGGAGCGAAGTCCGTCATTTGAAGTCGAGCGCTCGATCTCGGGAGACCGAATCTTCATGGGTGCGAAGGGGAGGACCTGGAGGATCCAGGCCCCCGAAGGCGGCGAGGCCCGAGTCGATTCCCCAGACAGCGACGTGACGGCCAAGTTCTTTATCCTCTGGCAGCAGCGCCAGAGCCTGGAAGCGTCCGGCGATGTCAAGATCATCGTCAAGTTCCGGCCGGAGGCGGAGGAATCCGTGGGATTCTTTTCGAACGACAAGCCTGTTTTGGGCGCCGCTGAAAAAATGAGATTCGAGGGGGAAATCGCTCGTTTAGAGTTAAAGAAGGGTGTTCGCCTGTGGCAGGGAAATGAAGCCCTTTTCGCCGATGAGGTGACGGTCCTGAAGAAGACAGGTGAGATCACGGCCGAAGGGAAGGTCCGGACGGTTTTCTCTCGCCTCCCTGAAGACGAGAAGCAGGGCGAAGAGAAGATCGAGATCGGCGGGGAGAAACTGATCTTTAACCCTCCGGAGAACCGGCTGACCTTCGAGCAGAGCTGCTGGCTCAAGTCCAAAGAAGTGGGGCTGAATTCCGACTGGATCGCTGTCAGCCTCAGGGGAAAAACGGCCGATATCCAGCAGATTGATGCCAAGGGGAAAGTGGACATCATCGAGAAGCTGCGGGAGGGGAAGGGAGATCAGGCCATTTATGACCTCGGGCAGAAGACCGTTGTTCTGACCGGCAACCCCACGGTTATCGATAAGGAGAAGGGCGTCGTCAAGGGGGAAAAATTGACTTTTCGCCTGGGCGAAGGTAGAATCCAGGTGGAGAATAAAGATCGAGAACGGTCCACGACCGTCATCAAATCTTAACCCATGAGCCCCCTTCTGAAGGCTGTTGGTCTGGCCAAAAGCTACCATCACAAACAGGTCGTCGACGGAGTCTCGGTCGAAGTGGGGCGGGGCGAGGTGGTCGGGCTTTTAGGCCCCAACGGGGCGGGCAAAACGACGACTTTTTCCATGGTCATGGGCCTGGTTCCCCAGGATGAGGGGAAGATCTACCTGGGGGAGGAGGACATCAGCCAGATGCCCATGTACCTGCGGGCGCAAAAGGGGCTCAGCCTGCTTCCCCAGGAACCCTCCGCCTTCCGTAAACTCAGTGTCGAGGACAACCTCAGGTCCATTCTGGAGATCGTACCGGAGTCAGTGCTTCGGGGAGACGGGGACATTGGCAAGGTCCTCCACGAATTCGGATTGGCCAGACTGGCCAAGGCCAAGGCTTGTACCCTTTCCGGCGGAGAGCGGAGAAGGCTGGAGATAGCCCGAGCCATGATCACCCGGCCCGTGCACATCCTGCTCGATGAGCCCTTTACCGGGATCGACCCTCTGGCCATTCAGGACCTGCAAAAGATCATCCTCTCCCTGCGGGACAAAGGAATCGGCCTCCTGATCACCGACCACAGTGTCCGCGAAACCCTGAGGATCACAGACCGGGCCTATATCATCGATAAGGGACGAATCCTCAAGGAGGGGACCCCGAGTGAGCTGGTCCTTTCTGAGGAGGTCAGGAAAAGCTATCTGGGCGAGGAGTTCATCCTTTGAGGAGAGGAAAGGAGAGACCGGTCCGGCGATGGTCTTGAAACAACGGCTCGATCAAAGACAGGTCCAGAAGCTGATCCTGGCGCCGGCCCTGCAGCAGGCCATCAAGCTGTTGCCACTCACCAACCTGGAACTCATCGAAGTGATCAACAGCGAGCTGTCGCAGAACCCGATGCTCGAGGAGGAAACCCCGGAAACGCCGGTTCAGGAAAAAGGGGAGAAGACCGACGAGGCGGGAGGGGCGGAAGGCGGAGAGGGGACCGCGTCCGCGGAAGAGCCGGAGACTACGGTGGATAGTGGGACCGCGGAGAGCACGGTCGACCTGGAATTCGAGTCCCAGTTCCAGGAGTATTTCGACGACGGGTTCCGCCCGGACTTTTCGGAAAGAAAAGAGGTTCCCGCCCTGGAGAACGTCCTGTCCAAGACCCCCTCTCTCTGGGATCACCTGAATTGGCAGGCCAACCTGACTTTTTTTGATCCTGCCGATAAAGAGACGGCCCAAGTGGTGATCGGCAACATCAATGAAGACGGCTACCTGACCGCCACCGAAGAAGAGCTGGGTAAGATGGCCGGGGTAGAGCCGGAAAAGGTCCGCGAAGTCCGGGAGAAGATCAAAATGTTCGATCCCGTCGGCGCCGGGAGCCTGGACCTCAGGGAAGCCCTGCTGGCTCAGATGAACTATCTTAAGATAGACGACGAAATCACCCGTCAGATCGTCCAGCACCATCTCCCCCTTCTCGAGAGGTCGGATTACGCCCATCTGGCCAAAGTCCTGGGCATCGGTCTCCAGGACGTCAGGAACCATATCGAAGTCATCAAGAGGCTGGAGCCCGCCCCCGGGAGAAAATACAGCCAGGAGAAGACCTCCTTCGTTCTGCCCGATATCGTAGTCACCAAGGAGGATGACGAGCTTTCCGTCAGCCTGAACGACGAGGGGCTTCCGCGGCTGAGGATTAACGCCTATTATCGGAAGCTGCTGGCCAAGGCGGCCAAGGAAAACGTCGAGGCCTATCAGTTCCTCAAGGACAAATTAAAGAAGGCGCTCTGGTTCCTGAGGAGCCTGGACCAGCGCGACCAGACGGTCTTCAAGGTGGCCAAGTATATCGTCGACCGGCAGCGGGAATTCTTCGAAAAGGGTATGGATTTCATCAAACCCCTCACTTTGATGGAGATTGCCCGGGAGATCGGCGTCCACGAGTCGACCGTCGGCCGGGTCGTAGCCAACAAGTTCATGACCACGCCCTGGGGTGTCTTCCCCCTGAAATACTTCTTCCATAAATCCTTGGTGGGCGATTTTGGCGAGGAGATCTCTTCGCTCAAGATCAAGGAGAAGATCAAGAAACTGGTTGAGGCTGAGGACCGGAGCCAGCCCCTGAGCGATATCGAGATCGGGGATATTCTGGCCAAGAACAACCTCAAGATCGCCCGACGGACGGTCGCCAAGTACCGCAAGCAGCTCAAGATCGCGCCGTCCCACATCCGCAAAAGAAAGTTCGCTATGGAGGGAAGTTCATGATCGTCCATTTTACAGCCCGGCAGATGGACCTGGCGCCGGAGGTCAAAGCTTATTGTGAGAAGAGGCTCAAGGCATTCGAAAGGCTGATGGGATCAATCATCGAGGTCGACCTCATTCTCTCCGTGGAGAAACGCCGCTACAAGGCGGAGATCCATGTCAAGGCAAAGGGTGGAGGCCTAGTGGTTGTAGAGGAAACTCACGACCTGATGAATTCCCTGAACCTGGCCTTCGAGAGCCTGGAAAAGAAGGTCAAGAAGGAGCGGGAGAAATGGAGAGAAAAGAAGCGGCGAAAAGGGCGAGAAAGAAAGCAGCTGGCGTTCCCTCCGGAGCAAGAGGCGGAGACGCCCCGGATCGTGCGCAGCCAGGATTACTCCCTCAAACCCATGCTTTTGGAGGAAGCGCTCCTTCAGTTTGACCTAGAGAAAAAGGATGTGTTTCTTTTCCGGAAGTCGGGTTCGGAGAACTGGGCGGTGATCTACAGGCGTCGGGACGGTCACTACGGACTCGTCGACCCGGATTGAACCTAGCGGACCAGGGAGAGCGAATCAGGTGAAGATCCACGATCTGCTGAGCGAAGAAACGGTCATTCCCGAGCTCCTGTCCCAGGAAAGGGATTCTGCCCTTGAGGAGATGGCCCGGCATCTGAAAAACAATGACAAGGTCGGAAATGCCGCGGAGCTTTATGATAAGCTCATCCAAAGGGAAAAGCTGGGCAGCACGGCAATCGGCCGCGGGATCGCCATTCCCCACTGCAAACTGAAGGGGGCCAAGAGCCCGCTCCTGGCTCTGGCCGTTTCCCACAAAGGAGTCCGATTCGAGGCCCTCGACGGCAAGCCGACCCACCTCTTTTTTCTAGCCGTATCTTCTCCTGACGACCCTGGCCAGAACCTCCAGATCCTGGCCTCCATCGCCCATCTCGTCCGCAAGGCGGGCGCCCTGCCGAAGAGGATCATGGGTGCGAAGGACTCGAGAAATATCCTTGAGATCATCCGCGAAGAAGAAGAGAACCTCAAAGGCTGAGGAGCGGGGCGGCACGCCCTCGCGACTTGTCCTCTCGGGAGGATTACTGCAGATCTTCGGCTTGGGCGTCATCATCACCGGACACAGCGGAATCGGGAAGAGCGAGAGCGCCCTCGAGCTCATCTCCCGCGGGCACCGTTTCATCTCCGACGATGCGGTGGAGGTGTTCAGGAAAAAGGACGGGGGGCTCGTCGGCCGGTCTCCATCGCTCAGCCGCTATTTCATGGAGATCCGCGGCCTGGGAATCATCAATATCAGGGCGATTTTCGGCCTGCGGGCGATCTGCCGTCAGTCAAAGGTGGACCTGGTCATCTGGCTCAAGAAGTGGCAGAAAGGAGACGAATACGACCGTCTCGGACTGGAGTTTCCCGCGGACTTCGAGATCCTGGGAGTCAAGATCCCCCAGCTCATCGTCCCCGTCGCCCCGGGAAGGACCATCGCCCTTCTGATCGAGGTGGCCTGCAAAGTCCACCTGCTGCGGAAAAGGGGGTATCACGCCTCCCGCGAGATCGTCAAGAAACTGGACAGGGCATTGTCCT
>DAIPLF010000092.1:0-3487 GCA_036769375.1 Candidatus Aminicenantota bacterium
CGGTCCGCCCGACGATCGGCTTGAACAGCCCGGGGATGGCCGCGATGTCATGCCCGTAGAGGAGCCGTTCGGTCGGGCTGAAATTGGCCCGGTCGCCGTACTTCTCCTCCAGCCATTTCCTGTCCTTTTTTGTCAGCCGGCTCATGTGTTCACTCCATGCTGCGATAATCCGGGCGGCCGATTCCCCGAGTCCTCTGGCTCAACGGGGACGAGGGGCGAATTCGGGTCCCGCCTTATTTCGGCGTATAGGACTCCTGCCGCAGAGTGGCCCTTTTGATGCGCGCTTCGACCGGGTTCACCCCGATCCCCAGGCCTTGGGGGACTTTGATCGTGCCGCCCCGCTGAAGCTCGATGGGCGGGTCGATCAGGTCCTCTTTGTAGTAGCGTTTGCTCGCGGACAGGTCGCTGGGCAGCTTGAAATTGGGGAGAGAAGCGAGATGGAGATTGTGGGCCCGGCCGATGCCCGATTCGAGCATCCCGCCGCACCAGACCGGGATGCCTTCGCGGCGGCAGACGTCGTGGATCTTGCGCGCCTCGACCGGGCCGCCAACCCGGCCGACCTTGATGTTGATGATCCGGCAGCTCTTCATCTCCAAGGCCTGGCGCGCCGTGTCCTCCGAGATGATGCTCTCGTCGAGGCAGAGCGGGGTTTTCATCTCTTTCTGAAGACGGCTGTGGTCCCAGAGGTCGTAGGGGGGGAACGGCTGTTCCAGCAGCAGCAGGCTGAAGGCGTCCAGCATCTTGAGAGCGGCCTTATCCTTGAGGCTGTAGGCGCCGTTGGCATCGGTCTGGAGCAGGATGTCGGGAAAATGTTTCCGCGCCTGCTTCACCACTTCGATATCCCACCCGGGCTTTATCTTGAGCTTGATCCTCCGGTAGCCTTCGCCGATGAAAGACATGATCCTTTCCAACAGTTCGGGAATGGAATTCTCTATCCCCAGACTGACGCCGACCTCGATCTCCTCACGCCTTCCCCCATAAAGCTTGGCCAGCGGGACGCCCGCCTTCTTCGCCTGAAGATCCCAGAGGGCCAGCTCCAGCCCGGCTTTGGCCATGGGGTGGCCGCGGTACCGTTTGACTTCCCCGTAGAACTCTTCCGGCTTGGAGATACTCTTGGAAAACAGCGTCGGGATCAGGAAGTCGCGGAGGATCAGCCAGGCGGTGGACGTCGTCTCGTAGCTGTAGGAGGGCGTTGCCGAGGCGACCACTTCTCCGTACCCGCACAGTCCTTCCGAGTGCACCTTGACGATGATGAATTCCCGCCCTTCCTCGCGGCCGAGGCTGGTCTCAAAGAAGCGCACATACGGCAAATACAGGAGCGACAACTCAACCCGTTCGATCTTCATCGTTCCTCCTTCTAGGTCAGACGGACGCCCTTGGACCTGGCGACTTTCTCATAAAGATCGATGATCTTCCAGGCCATCCCCTCGGCGGAGAAATTCCGGTTGACCGCGTCGAAACCCCGGTCCGCCAGCCGCGCCGCCAGCTTCCGGTCGCGATAGAGCGTCAAGACCGCCTGGGCCAGGACGGCAGGGTCCCGGGGAGGGACCAGGAGTCCGGTCTTCATGTTGATAATAACCTCGGGGATCCCCCCCGCCGCCGTAGCGACCACAGGGAGATGGCTGGCCAGGGCGTCGAGGAGCGATGTCCCCAGTCCTTCGTGGTGCGAGGACAGGACGAAGAGGTCGAGTGAAGCGAGGATGCGCGGCACGTCCTCTCTGAACCCGAGGAAAAAGATGATGTCGTCGACACCCAGGTCGCGCGCCTGACGGTCCAGATCCATCCGCAGAGAGCCCTTCCCGACTACGATGACCTTGACCTTGGGAGCCTGCTCTTTGAGGATCTTCGAGGCCTGGATGAGGTAGGTATGGCCTTTGTGGTCTTCGAGGGCCGCGACAATCCCGACAAGATAGTCGTCGGCGGCAAAGGAGAACTCCCGGCGCAGGAAATCCCTGGAGGTCACAGCGCGAAAGGGAGAGAAGTCGATCCCGGACGGGATGACGGAGATGAGCAATGGCGGGATCCCCGAATCGAGGAGCACCTTCTTCACCCCCTCGGAGATGGCGATGATCCCATCCACATCCCGCGTGTATTTGCGTTGGGAGTAGGCGTTGTCTTTGATCGGGAAATCGACCCGCCGGGAGATGAACCGGAGAGGGACCTGGGCGCGCCGGGCGGCCGCCGCCCCGAGAGCGACAGCGTGGGCGTCATGGAAATGGACCAGCCGGCAGTCCATCCGTTTCATCGCTTTGTTCAACCGGTGGACGGCCCAAAAATCGGCCTCCCCCCGCATTCTCATGGGAAGCACGGGGATCCCCTCCGCGGCGGCTTTTTCGTGCAGCGGGCTGTCCGGCTGGACGACGAACCGGGTTGCATAGCCTTTTCTCATCAGCTCCCTGACCAGGAGGAGTGACTGTCTCTGCCCGCCGCGCCACTCCCGTCCCGAATCAATATGGAAAAGGCTCAATCCGCTCTCCTTTCTTCCAGATCTCCTTCAGCTTGGCGTAGCGGACAAAAAGGGCATAGCCGGTCAGCACGGAAATGACCAGCCCCGAAAAGCCATCCAGGAACCCGAGCTTCCAGAAATAGGCCCGGATGAACCGGAAAAACGGCAGCAGCGAGAGGTGGTACCAGCGGGCCTTCTTTTTTTTAGCGTAAAGCTTCTGGGCTCCCAGATCGGAAAAGGTGTTGATGCGGGCCAGATGCTCATGGATGTTCTGGTAGGTGAAGTGATGGATGGAGCCGCGCAGCTTTCCGACCGGGCCGTCGACGACGAGCCTCTCGTGAACATACTCGCCTTCCCAGAGGGCTTTGGCCCTGCGGAAGAGACGGAGCTTCCGGTCGGGATACCAGCCGGAATGTCTGATCCAGCGCCCCAGGTAGAAGACTTTCCTCGGGATGGAGAAGGCATCGACCTCGGGCTCGACCTCGCGGAGGTCGAGGATTTCCTGCCGCAGTTCGGGCGATATACGCTCGTCGGCGTCGAGAGAAAAGACCCAGGGATACAGGGCCTCCCCGTTGGCGAAGTTCTTCTGGTCGGCGAAATTGGACCAGGTCCGTTCGAACACCCGGTCGGTGAACCTGCGGGCGATCTTGACCGTATCATCGGTGCTGTGGCAGTCGACGACCACGATCTCGGAGACCACACCGGCCAGGCTTTTCAGAGCCTCTTCCAGGCGGCGTTCTTCGTTGTAGGTGATAACGACCGCAGAGATCTCCATCCGGCTCATGATAGCACAGCTTGACAATCAATGATAAGATAAATCATCATTCTCCGGATGAGAGGGAGACCGGTCTTTCTTTTTCTATTTTTTCTCTCGAGCGCTCTGCTGAGCGGCTTTGTCCTCCTGGTCCTTGAGGTCCCCGGTTTCAAGGTCTCCGATCATTTTTTCAAGCCGTCCCCGGTCGCCCTCGTCCTCCTCAGCGCTTTGATCTTCTTCCTCCTCCTCGCCCTGTGGAAGCTCTATGCGCGGGCGGTTTCGCGCCT
>DAIPLF010000092.1:3587-6877 GCA_036769375.1 Candidatus Aminicenantota bacterium
GCCGTCCTCTTCCTGGGTTCGCTCCTGGCCTTCAATGCCGGAGCGGGTCTCCTGGTATCGGAGGGGGGGAACTTCAGCGGAGATGAACCCCATTACCTCCTGATCACCCACAGCCTGCTCAGGGACGGGGATTTCGAGCTGAGCAATAACTACGAGCACCGGGACTACGGCGGTTTCATGAAGTTCGCAGGCAAGATCGCCGCCCATGTCGTCCCCGGAGCGAAGCCCGGCAGCCGCTATTCCTTCCACTCTCCTGGCGTCGCCTTCCTGCTGCTTCCTTTCTACGCCCTCGGCGCCTTGTTCAAGGGCCAGGCCCTCGTCTTTTTCATCCGCCTGGGGATGAGCCTCTGGGGAGCCTTCCTTTCGATTCAGGTCTTTCTTTATGCCCGGAACGAATGGCAGAAGGACGGCTTCGCCCTCAAGCTCTGGTTCCTGACCAGCTTCACCTCGCCGGTTTTCTTCTACTCCATTCACGTCTATCCGGAGATCGTTGTGGCCGGACTTTCTCTGGCCGTCTTCCGGACCTTTCGCTTTTCCCCGCAGCTCACCTGGAAAAAGGCGGCTGTCTGCGGGCTCTTTCTCGGCTCGTTTTTCTGGTTCCATGCCCTCAAATACATCGCCTTGTTCATCCCGCTCTTTCTCTACGGGCTCTGGACGCTGCTGAAGAGATCCCCGGCGCGGCGGCCCCTCGCCTTTTTTTCCCTGGCCACCGCGGCCGTCATTTTCGGCTACCTTCAGTTCCAGCACGCGCTCTATGGGACCTACTCTCTCTCCACCGTCTCCTGGGCGGCGCAGATGACGGACACGGACCAGGAATTCATCCGCTTTGCCAAGTCCCTTTTGTTCGAGATCTCCTGGCGCGACCGCTGGGAAACCCTGGCCGGATATTTCCTCGACCAGCGCGATGGCCTCCTGCTTTACGCGCCGATCTTCTTTTTCGCCCTCTTCGGCGCCGTCGAAATGATCCGGCGAAAGACCAGGGATTTTTGGCTGCTCCTGGGAATGGCGGCTCCCTATGTTCTCGTCTCCGCCTTCCTCACCCAGAGGACGGGGTACGCTCCCCAGGCCCGGCCTCTGGTGTCGGTGATCTGGTGGCTGTCCATCTGGCTCGGATATTTCCTGGTCCATAACCGGAAGACCGTCTTTTCCTACGCTTTCAACTTCGCTGCGGCGCTGAGCTATCTCTTTGTCTTTCTTCTCCTCAAAACGCCGCTCTTTCTCCACCAGGAAACGACGCGCGGGACGCAGGAGAGAGGCGGAGGGCTGTTTTTCAGCTTGAGCAATCTTCATTTCCACCTCACCGACTTCCTCCCTTCGTACATCAAGTCCGGCGAAGGGGCCTGGCTCCCCAACCTCATCTGGCCGGCGATAACGGCTCTCCTCATCGGGGGGTATCTCATCTCCAAGAAAAAGCCGCTCACCCTGAAGCCCGCCGTTCATGTCCTTTTGGCCTGCGCGGGTGTGGCCGTGTTTTTTGTCTGGATCGTCCTCTATCCCCGCCTGGTCCTCCGCCAGCCGGCCGACATGGCGCTCGGGCCGGGAAAACACGTCACCTTCTATTCCCTCTCGCGAGCGGCGGAGATGACCGAGCCGGGGCGGTTCCGGCTGCACGAGGACGGCCGCTCCTATCGCTTTTACATGACCACGGGACAACCGGTCCAGGAGATGAGGATTTCCCTGGGTTCAACGCAGGGGATCTATGACTATTCGATCACCCTTTTCGATGAAATCCTCATGCAGGGCAGGACCACCGGGAATATGCAGGAGGTTAAGATCCCCAACCCGACCCGCTACAAGCTGGGGGGAAAAAGCTTTTATACGATCGTGCTTGGGCTGGGAAAAGGGAGTGAGACCCGGACCGAGCTCCATCCCTTCGACTTTGACCTGACTTTCTAAACCCGCGATCCGGCCCTTCCCGGGTGAGGCCTCGGCTTGACATCCGACGGCGCGGCCATTTATCATCCTCAGCGTCGGACAAGCCCGTTTTAGGGAAGGGCCATGAAACTCATCATCCAGATTCCCTGTTACAATGAAGAAAAGAACTTGCCGGCGACGCTTTTGGACCTCCCCAAGACGATCGCCGGGGTCGACCGGATCGAAACGCTGGTCATCGATGACGGGAGCGAAGACCACACGGTGGAGATCGCCCGCCGCATCGGGGTTGATCACATCCTCCGGTTGAAGAATCACCGGGGATTGGCCAGAGCTTTTGCCGAAGGCATCGACAGGAGCCTGGAACTGGGTGCCGACATCATCGTGAACACCGATGCCGACAACCAGTACGCGGGCCAGGATATCCCGCGGCTGGTCCAGCCCATTCTCGAGGGGAAGGCCGACCTGGCCGTGGGCGCCAGGCAGATAAAGGAGATCCCCCACTTTTCCTGGCTCAAGAAAAGGCTGCTCCGCTGGGGAAGCGCCGTCACGAGGACTTTGTCCCGGACGAAAGTGGAGGATGTGGTCAGCGGCTTCCGGGCTTTTTCCAAGGAAGCGGCCCTCCGGCTCACCATCCTGTCGGACTATTCCTACACCATCGAGAATCTCATCCAGCTGGGACGCGAAAAGCTCATGATCGTCTCCGTCCCCATCCGGACCAACCCCAAGTCGAGGGAATCGCGACTCATCAAGAACATCCCCCACTTTGTCGGCCAGCAAGCGGCCACGGTCTTGCGGGTCTATGCCACCTATCATGCCCTAAGAGTCTTCCTGGCTCTCGGTCTGGTCATCATCCTGCCCGGGCTTCTGGGGTTTCTCAGGTTTCTCTATTATTATTGGACCGGACGGGGGGAGGGGCATGTCCAGTCCCTGATCTTTTCTTCCGCTATGTTCTTGCTGGGGTTCCTCGTCCTTATCTTCGGCCTTATCGCTGACCTCATCGGGAACAACCGGAAGCTCATCGAAAAGGCCCTCTACCGGATCAAGAGAATGGAGCTTGAGAGCCCCGAGAGAACGCCGGATGAAGATTGACCTCATCGGGCCTTCCTATCCTTTCCGGGGAGGCATCAGCGCCCACACAACCCTTCTTTTCAGGCACCTCAAAGCCCGGCATCAAACCCGTTTCTACTGCTTTCGCAGGCAGTATCCGCGGTTCCTCTTCCCGGGCAAGACCGACCGGGAAGAGAGCCGGTTCTATCTAAGAGAGGAGGACTCTGAACCCCTCCTGGATGCGCTCAATCCTCTGACCTGGCTGAAGGTGGCCAGACGCGTGATCAGGGACAAGCCGGAACTGGCGATTTTTCCGTGGTGGGTCATTTACTGGGCTCCGCAGTACTTGACCATGATCTTCTTGATCA
>DAIPLF010000468.1:0-1905 GCA_036769375.1 Candidatus Aminicenantota bacterium
GCCTGCAGCTTGGCCTTTTTCTCCGGGCTCCAGGCATACTGCTGGAAGGAGGGCTGGTCGACGAAACGATACCAGGAATAGGTCACGAGCGATCCGTCGGCCAGCTGGACCTGGAAAGGACCCGCTACGGGTCCGGGCCGGCCCCAGGCCCCGCCGACCGGAGACGTGTAGGGCACGCCTGGCGCTGCTCTCTCGAACCTCTGGTCGTGGAGCCGGGTCTCGGCGGGCACCGCCTTGGACGGAACGACCACCCGCTCCTCCCCGGCGTGCCGGAAATACATCGGGAAATGCCCCATGGCGTTCCTTGTCCCATCGAACCATTCCAATCCCCAGACGTTGCCGTCGAATATCCGGGTGTCGAAGACCTTTTCGACGCCGCGGATGATCTTCCCGTCCTGGTCGAAGCGGGTCGTTTCGGTTTTCAACGTCGACCTCCAGGCGCCTTTGGCGTTGAAGGCGCCGGAACAGACCGGACCGCCGTCCCTCCAGGCTTTGAACGCATCGTAGAGGGCCCCCTTCGAGTAATACGTCACGTCCTGAACGAGCAGGCTCCGTCCTTGACCGTCGACCGGGAACCTGAGGTCCGGCAGCTTGGTATAGGCGACGCCCTTGGCGTCCCGCGACTCGAAAGCGGGAACGGTGTTGATCTCCATCGCCCCCCCGCCCATCACGCCCGGCCGGGAATCGAGGCCCCGGCCGTAGATGAAAGGATAGTTGAAGAGCTTGCCGATCTTGCTCCAGGTCTCCGGAATGTAATAGGCGATCGGTCCTTTGAAATTGGCGGCGCTCAGGAAGCAGGTCCAGGCCTGATCGCCGGTCGGCGGCTCCCCGGCCACCGGCTCGGTGAACGGCAGCGCCATATAGGCGTAGCCCAGGAACTCCCCGTTGGGGTCTCCTTGGAAGGGCAGGGCATCCGGGGGTATCAACAGCCGATTGCTGAGTTGGGCGATCCCCAGCCGCTCGTCCGGCAAGGCCTCGTTGTCATAGAAGAAGGACCAGCCGGGGGAACCGACTTCGTAGTCATAGCACTGCGGCGTCGCGTTCATGCTGAACTTCGGCGGGCCGTACCGGAAATGGTTCCCGGCCCAATACCCCAACCCGCCCTCGACGGTCTGAAACACATCCTGGTAAGTCGGTCCCCGCCTGGGCCAGTTATCTCGCGCATGGGTCCCGACAGGGGCGAGCGGCGTATCCTTGTTGTCCGAGTTGTCGGGTGTGATCCAAGCGCTCGGTAGGCCGATCTGGAAATGGGATATGGGCTCGCGAACAAGGGGCCAGACGGCCGAATAAAAGCCCATGCCCGCGCTGAACTCCGAGAAAGCCGGGGGCCTGTCCGCATCGAAGCTGATATAGCCGTGCAATCCCCGGTCGTTCGAACGGACTTGGCCCGCTCCGGGATCTTGCGGGTCCTTCGAAAGACCGCACCTTCCGGCCGACAGGAGTGAACATAAAACGAGGATCGTCAAGAAGCGAATGGAGGACTTCATGGCGCTCCTTTCCCTCGGGCCGACATGCCATCGGCCTGCTGGCAGGACGAGTTAGGCAACATCTGTTACTAAGAAACGCATTATCGCTATGAAGCACGAATAAGTCAATTATTTTTAAGCGATTACAGGGCTGACCCGGGAGCCCTTGACGGGTCCTGCAACCAGTTGAATAGAGACGGTATTTATGATACTTAGGAACTTTAAGAAAATATTCTTCGGCGTAAGGGCCTATAAGCCAGGAAAATGATCGACCTGGAGGGATGAATGCGTCGACTCAAGAGCTTGACCTTGATGGGCCTTCTCGGGATCTCCCTGGCGGCGGCTGAGAAGATACCCATCGCCTCGTGGTCTTTCGATCAGGGCTCCGGCGGGGACGAAGTCAGGGGCTTCCAAAAAATCGTCGACGGCGTGGCCGGCA
>DAIPLF010000469.1:0-1905 GCA_036769375.1 Candidatus Aminicenantota bacterium
AGCTGGCCTTCATCAACAAGTACGCCCGCTTCGCCAACGCCGACCTCGATTTCCACTATCCGGAAGCCTGAAATGGCCAACCTATTCCCGAACGCTCTGGTACTCAGTGCGTTCGAGCAGCTCGGCTCAGTCGGCTTGCTTTTCTTTAGGACGATGAAGAACCTCTTCCGGAAGCCGCGCGAGCACCAGACCTTGCTCCAGCAGCTCGAGGAGGTCGGGGTGCGCTCTTTGCCGGTCGTCTCCCTGACCGCCGCCTTCGGAGGACTGGTCTTCGGCTTCCAAATGTATGTCGGTCTTCATCGCTATGTCGGCCCCGGGTCGGAGGCCTATGGAGGCCCGATCATCACCCTCTCCCTGGCCAAGGAACTGATCCCCATCCTGGTCGGGTTGATGATCTCGGGGCGCGTCGGTTCGTCGATGGCGGCGGAGATCGGGACCATGAAGATCACCGAACAGATCGACGCCCTGCACAGCCTCGGGGCCAATCCCATCCGCTACCTTGTCGTTCCCCGGGCGCTGGCCGGTTTTTTCATGATGCCCTGCCTGGTCCTCTACGGGGACATCATCGGCATCCTCACCGCGTATTTTTACAATGTGATGCTGATGGGGGTGAACCGCGTCATCTATGTCCAAAACACCTTGACGTACCTGGAGATCTGGGATGTCGCCACGGGATTGATCAAGGCCAGTGTTTTCGGAGTCGTCATCGCCATCGTCGGTTGTTGGCAGGGGATGGAGACCGAGGGCGGCGCAGAGGGGGTCGGCCGGGCGACGACGCGAACGGTCGTCATCTCCAGCATCTCCATCCTGATCCTCAATTTTTTCATCAGCAAGCTGTTGCCGGCGACGCTCAGAGGCGGTTGATATGATCCGCGTGATCGACGTTCATAAGTCCTTCGGACAGAAGGAAGTCCTGCGCGGCGTCAACCTGAACGTCGAGAAAGGCGAGACGATGGTCGTCATCGGCCAGAGCGGCTCGGGGAAGAGCGTCCTTATCAAGCACTTGATCGGCCTCCTCAAGCCCGATTCAGGGGAGATTTATGTAGACGGCGTCGAGATCTCCCGCCTCAATGATGACGCCCTGATGAAGGTCACCAGGAAGTTCGGGATGCTCTTCCAGGGAGCGGCGCTGTTCGACTCCATGACCGTGGCCGAGAATGTCCGTTTCGGCCTGGAGCGCTACACCCATTTGGGCGAGGACGAGATGCGGAAACGGGTGGCGGAGAGCCTGGCGCTCGTCGGGCTTAGCGAGGCCGAATGCCTCATGCCCCATGAGCTCAGCGGAGGGATGAAGAAGAGAGTCGGACTGGCCCGGGCGATCGCCTACCGGCCGGAGATCATGCTTTACGACGAGCCGTCCACCGGCATCGATCCCATCCGGGCCGACGCCATCAACGACCTGATCAACAAGCTGAAGTGCGATCTGGGGATCACCTCCGTGGTCATCACCCATGATATGGTCAGTTCTTACAAGATCGCCGACCGGATCGCCATGCTTTATGACGGCAAGATCATCGAGGTCGGCACGCCCGAAGAGATCAGGGACTCGCAAAATGCGATCATCCAGCAGTTCATCCACGGGCAGGCCGACGGACCGATCAAGGATTAGCAGCCGATGAGGTCATGAAATGAAACGAGAAATCAAGATTGGGATCTTCTTGGCGGGGACGTTCTTGATTGCGGCTGTCTTCATCTTTGTGGCCGGGGATCTGTCTACCTGGTTCCAGAAGCCGGGCTATGAGCTCTCCGTGCTTTTCCCTTCAGCCACCGGCCTGGAGAAGAGCGCGGCCGCGCGGCTGGCCGGCGTCAAGATCGGCTATGTCAAAGATATCCGGTTGGACCAGCGCAAAGCCCGGGTCGTCCTGGCCATCTGGCCGAAATACCAGGTGCCCAAGGGATCCCGGG
>DAIPLF010000093.1:0-6818 GCA_036769375.1 Candidatus Aminicenantota bacterium
TTCCCGAGGACGCTGCATTCGATCTCCCGGCCTTTGATCCCTTCCTCGACGACGACCTTGCGGTCGTAACGGAAAGCGCGGGCGATGGCCCGTTCTGTATCGGCGCGGTCGCTCACCTTGCTGATGCCCACGCTCGACCCGAGGTTGGCCGGTTTGACAAAGAGAGGGAGCGGGAAATCCTTGCGGATAAGACCGAGGATGGCTCTCCTCGATCTTTTCCACTCGACCTCCCCGAAAACCCGGTGCTTGACGATGGGCAGGCCCCAATCGGAGAAAAGAACCTTCATGACAGCCTTGTCCATCCCGGCCGCCGAGGCGAGCACCCCCGCCCCCACGTAGGGGACATCGGCCATCTCAAGGAGGCCTTGGACGGTCCCGTCCTCGCCATAAGGCCCGTGAAGGACGGGGAAATAGATGTCGGCCCGGACCCGCTGCGGAAGAGAGGGTAGCCCTTCCCAGGGGAGGAACGACGAGGACGGTCCGCTCTGAAGCTTTTCCGGCGCGAGAAGGGGGGAAGCGACCCGGCGCCATTTCCCTGTTTTGTCGATAAAGAGAGAGGTCACGGCGTACCGGTTCTTATCGATGTTCCTGTAAATGGCAGCCGCCGAGTTGAGGGAGACTTCGTGTTCGGGCGAGCGGCCGCCGAAGAGCAGGGCGATTCTGACTTTATGACGCTTCAACGGTTTCCGAAGGACGCTATCTTAGAGGATTTGCGTCCGCTTGTCCACTGGACGGGTGCCCGATCAGAGGGAATTCTTGAGGCTCTTGCTCGGGTTGAATTTGATCCTGTTCTTGGGCGGGATGGCGACTTCGGCCCCGGTCTTGGGATTCCGGCCTTTGCGAGCCCTTCTCTGCTTGACTTCGAAGCTGCCGAACCCGGAAAACGTGACTTTCCCGCCTTTCCTCAAGGTGCCCTTGACTCCTTCGAGGAGGGACGAGAAAGCCTTGGCAGCCTGGAGGGCCGTGATCCCCGCATCCTTGGACATGCGGATGATGGTTTCTTTCTTATTCATTTCAAACCTCCTTTACCCTCGTACGACTCAATCATTGGGCCGACTGGCTTTTATGTTAAAGAGAAGACAGGAGGCTGTCAAGTCGTCTGAAACGAATTTGTTGACAGCCCGAAAACCCCTGTCTATAATGAAAAAACATTAAACCGATCGTGAGGTAAAGGAGCCAAGATGCGACATTTCCCCCTAACCCGGGCTCTTTTGGCTTTATTGACGGTGGGCCTGCTGGCGGCCTTTTCCCTGCCGGCGTCCGCCCAGACGGTTCCCGCTGACCAAGAGACGGTCCAGCACCAGATCGAGCGGGCCAAGATTTTCCGCGAAGCTTATCCGGTCATTGCCGATGTTGACCTTTATTGTTCGCCCTTTATTTATGAGGGGGACCTTCCGGATCTGAGGATCACTGAGGCCGAGAAGGGTTACGAGAAGTCCTTGTTCTCGGATGCCGATCTGGTCCACTTGAATAAGGGAAAACTCGGCGGCCTTGAGATCGGTCAGGTGCTCCTGGTCATCGAGATCCGCGACCGCATCGGCGATTTCGGTTATCTGGCCAACAGGACAGGCCGGGCCAATGTTCTTTTCCTGGAAGATAATCGGGCAGTGGTCAGGCTCGAGAAATCCTGCGGACGGATCACGGTCGGGAACTATCTGCTGCCTTTTGAAGAGAAAGAGACCCTTTTGGGGAAGGATATTGGATACGAGGCTTACGCCGAGGGGACGCCCGGCCAGACAGGTACGATCGTTTACCTGGAAAGGGATTACAATCAGATCGGGTCCGGAGGCTATGCCATCATCGACATCGGCGAAGAGGCTGGAATCCAGGTCGGCCAGCAGCTGACGATCTACAAGAGGGTCCAGAACCCCCAGACGCTCGAGGTCAGAAAGGACCTGCCGCAGGTCGGCGTCGGCAATTCGATCGTGATCGGGGCGGGGAAGAGGACCGCCACCATAAAGATCCTCTCCTGCTCGGACCCCATCGTCCGGGGACAAACGGTCCAGGGGAAATAGCCCCTCGTCTCTTCCTCGTGTCCGGCTCGTGTTGACACGTTAGCGGCTTTCTGTTAGTTTTACAGAGCTTATTCCTGAAAATCCCGAAGCGGGCGTAGTTCAGGGGTAGAACGTCTGCTTGCCATGCAGAAGGTCGTGGGTTCAAATCCCATCGCCCGCTCCAGCGACGTTTGATGGAAAGAAAGGCGCGGTACCCAAGAGGCTAAGGGAGAGGTCTGCAAAACCTCGATTCGGCGGTTCGAGTCCGCCCCGCGCCTCCACACCTCCCTTTCCTGGACCTCCGGGCCCGAAATTATCGATTGACTAGATACCTCGATGCGTAATATAGTCTTTGCAGTCTAAGCAAGGAGGCGCTCCATGAATCTCGTCGCCAGAGTGCAGTCAATCCTTCTCAAGCCCAAGGAAGAATGGGTCAAGATCAAGGATGAACCGACCACCATCCAGCAGCTTTTCGTTCCCTACGCGGTCATCCTGGCCGCCATCCCGGCTGTGGCCCAGTTCCTCGGTTGGGCCGTGATCGGAGGATTCCGGATCCCCTTTGCGGGAGGGAGCTGGATGGCTCGGGCACTCCTCTATGCCATTTTTTCCTATATCTTCAGCCTGGTCGTCGTCTATGCGCTCGGATTCATCATCAACACCCTGGCGCCGAACTTCTCCTCCACCCAGAGCCTTCCCAATGCCATGAAGTTGGCCGTCTACAGCATGACTCCCGCCTGGATCATGGGCATCTTCAACCTCATCCCCGCCCTGGGAGCCTTGAGCATTCTGGGCTCACTGTACGGACTCTATCTTTTGTACTTGGGGTTCGCGACGCCCCTGATGGGGACTCCCAAGGAGAAAGTCACGGGGTATTTTGTGGTCAGCCTCGTGGTTGCCGTCGTGCTGATGTTTGTCGTTAGCATCATCCTCGGAGCGATCTTCGCCATCCGGGGAGTTGTCGCCTTCTTCTGATTGAAAAAGAGGACGAAGGGGTCAGGCCTCAACATCCATGATTTCGGCGAGGACCCTGAGGAAGGCCTCGCCGGGGGACGCCGCTCCTGTAATGGGCCGGCCGATAACCAGATAATCCGCCCCCTTTTGGAGCGCCTCAGCCGGCGTCATGATCCGCTTCTGATCCTGGGCGGCCGCCCATGACGGCCTTATCCCGGGAGTGACGACAAGAAAATCGCGGCCGCATTCTTTCTTTATGATCTCGATCTCGTGAGGGGAACAGACAACGCCGTCCAAGCCGGCATCCTTGGCCAGGATGGCAAGCCTCAGGACCTGATCGCCCACACCATGCCCGAACCCGATCACGCGCAGCTCCTCGTCCTTCAGGCTCGTCAGGACGGTAACGCCGAGGAGGATCGGCCTCCCTTTCCCTGATTTTGCGGATTCTTCCTGGGCGGCCCGAGCGGCTGCGGCCATCATCTCCTTCCCGCCCGAGGTGTGAAGGGTGAGCATGTGGGCGCCGTTCCGGGTGGCCGACCGGACCGCTCCGGCGGCGGTGTTGGGGATGTCGTGGAACTTGAGGTCGAGGAAGGGCCTTTTCCCCACCCGGAGGGTTTCTTCGAGAAGCGCCGGCCCCTCGGCGGTGAACAGCTCCAGGCCGATCTTGAAGATGCGCGCCTCCCCAAGCAGCTCCGCTAGGGCAAGCGCTTCACGCTTCGTGCCGACATCTAGGGCGATGATGATTTTTTCTTCTAGCCCCATCTTTGCCTCGCGATTGCCGATCAATCCGTCTTTAGCGTGCCGACGAGTTCCTCGACCCTGGACACCCCTTTTTCCCTGCAGTAGTCCTCGATTTCCTTGATGATCCGGACAGTTGCCGCGGGGTCGACAAGGTTCGCCGTGCCGACCTCCACGGCCCTGGCGCCGACGATGAGGAACTCGAGGGCGTCCCTTCCGCTCATGATGCCGCCCATCCCGATGACTGGGATCCTGGCTCTCGAAGCCACCTGGTACACCATCCGCAGGGCGATAGGCTTGACGGCCGGTCCGCTCAAACCCCCGATGATGCTGGCCAGCCGGGGCCTTCGCGTCTCAACATCGACGGCCATGGCCAGGACCGTGTTGATGAGCGAGAGGGCATCCGCTCCCGCGTCCTCCGCCGCCCGGGCGACGCTCACGATGTCGGTCACGTTCGGGGAGAGCTTGACGACAAGCGGGCGCCGGCTCGTCTTTTTGGCCAGCTTGACGAGAGAGAAGGTATGGTCGGGACTGAGTGCCGGGCACCGCCCTTCCTTCTTTACGTTCGGGCAGGAGATGTTGAGCTCGTAGGCGGCGATCCTCCGATCTTTGTTCAGGTAATCAATGACGGCCGCGTACTCCTCGTCGGTGTCCCCGCAGACGTTGACAAAGATCGGTGTCTCAAGGGCCTGAAGCTGCGGCAGAACAGACTCGCAGAACGCCCGGACTCCAATTCCTTGTAATCCGATCGAATTTATAAGACCGCTCGGAGATTCAGCCAGCCGCGGCGGCGGGTTGCCCGGCCGCGGATCAAGATAAAGCCCTTTAACGACGATGCCGCCAAGCTTTTTGAGGGCGACGTAGGGCTTAAACTCGAGCCCGTAACCGAACGTGCCGCTGGCCGCAAGCACCGGATTGCGGAGTTTGAGAAAGCCCAGGTCGGCAGTCAGATCCAATCTATCGCTCCTCTTCGGGCGCGTTTTCATCACAGACGACTTCGTCCGCCGGAAACACCGGGCCCTCCTCGCAGATCTTGACCCACTCCGCCCCGCCGGACCTCCTGACCTTCCGGACGCAGCCCCAGCAGGCTCCGATGCCGCAGCCCATGATCGATTCGAGGGAAACCTGTGCCGGGATCCCCCTCCCGGCCGCGATCTCGGCGACCTTCCTCATCATCGGGTCGGGACCGCAGGCGAAGACAAGGGCCGGCCGGGCTGACCGCGCCAGCTCCCTCTCGAACATGGCGCTCGCCAGCCCCGGAAAACCGAGCGAGCCGTCGTCCGTGGAGATGAAAACCTCCATCTTCCTGGCGACGAGCTTCCCGAGGAGAGGCAGATCCGCCTCGGTCTTTCCTCCGTAGAAGACCCGGGGATGGCCGCCTTTTGCTTGCAGCTCCCTGGCCAGGAAATACAGCGGGGCGATGCCCCGGCCGCCGGCGACAAGGCAGAACGTTTTCCCTTTTGTCCTCGTTGGGATGGCGAACCCTTTTCCCAGGGGTCCGAGCACGTCGAGCGTTTCTCCGGTTTTTTTGTCAGCAAGCATGCCCGTTCCCAGGCCGGACCGGGAAAAGAAGATCTCGATGCGGTCCGCGTCCCGGGCATGAATGCTCAGCGGCCGCCGCAGCAACGGATGAGTTGTGTTGCTCGCCCGGACCATCAGGAATTGACCCGGCTTGGCCCGGCGCGCGATCCGGGGCGATCTGAGCGAGAGAAGCAAGTATCCGTCCCAGGTTCTTTTCCCTATGATCAGGGCGGCCGGGTCATTCAGCATCGGCTTTTCGTCTTGAGAGAAAGATAGCAAAATCGAGGACCTTTGGCAAGGCGGCGGCTCCCAACATTTTTGACAAAACCCCCTCCCTTGCCCCATAATCAAAGGTCATAATATCTCATCATAATAAGGAGCATTCTTAGATGGATATCTCCCACCGAGGACGCACTATCCAGGCTTCTCCCATCCGGAAATTTAAGCCCTATGCCGACGACGCCCTCAAGAGAGGAATCAAGGTCTATTTCCTGAACATCGGCGACCCCGATGTCCCCACCCCGCAACCCGTCTTCGATGCCTTCCGCAATTTCAAAGACCCCGTCCTGTCCTACGGACCGGCCCAGGGGTTCCTTGAGCTGCGCCAGGCCATCGCCGACTACTTCGGCCGGTACAACATCGCCCTCACTGCCAACAACGTCATCATTACGACCGGCGGGTCCGAGGCCATCCTGTTCGCCTTCAGCGTAGTCGGGAACCCCGGCGATGAGATCATCATCCCCGAACCCTTTTATACAAACTACAACGGCTATGCCTCGATCGCCTCGATCAAGATCGTGCCCTTGCCTTTGCGCGTCGAGGATGGTTTTCGCCTTCCCAATCGGTCCGAGATCGAAGCCAAGATTACGCCGCGCACCAAGGCGATCCTCCTCTGCTCGCCCAACAACCCGATGGGGACGGTCTATACCGAAGAGGAGCTCAGGCGGGTCGTCTCTATCGTCAAGGAGCGCAACCTCTTTTTCATCGGTGACGAGGTCTACAAGGAGTTCGTCTACGACGGCGCCGTCCACAAGAGCATCCTTGAGTTCCCTGAAATCGAGGACCGGGCGATCGTCGTGGATAGCATCTCCAAGCGGTTCAGTTGCTGCGGGGCCCGGATCGGCGCCTTCATCACCCGCAACTGCGAAGTCTACGAAGCGGCGCTGCGCTTCGCCCAGGCCAGGCTTTGCCCTCCCAGCGTCGAACAGAAAGCCGCCCTGGCCGCCTACCAGATGGGCACGGACTATTTCAAGCCGGTGAGGGAGGAGTACCAGCGGCGTCGCGATGTGCTCTACAAGGGGCTCAAGAGCATCCCGGGTGTTGTCGCCTACAAGCCCCAGGGCGCCTTTTACATCACCGTCAAGCTGCCGATCAAGGACTGTGATCACTTCGTCGTTTGGATGCTGACCGAGTTCGACCTGGACGGCGAGACCGTTATGGTGGCGCCGGCCGCCGGCTTCTATGCGACGCCGGGGAAAGGCCTGGACGAGGTGCGGATGGCTTATGTCATCGAGGTCGACAAGATCAAGCGAGGGCTCGAGATCCTCCGCGCCGGCCTGGCCAAGTATAAGACCCTATTTCCCTGATCCCGGATTGAGAAGGATCGGGTTTCCC